>CBDVDF010000144.1:0-5285 GCA_965372675.1 uncultured Desulfobacterales bacterium | reverse complement strand
TATATCCTGACATAGCTGAAGAAGTAATTGCCGAGATCGAATCTTCGGCTACTAAGGAAGATACGGCAAAGTAAAGGTTATATGGCCAAACCTATAGTTTTCGGGGGTAGTAAAAAGTAAAGATTGGTATGTGTAACCATTAATTCAGCGACCGAAATCAACAGGGCAGCGCACCGAACTACCCGCCTTGTTTCTAAACAACAAGTAACCGTTATCCCGACCGTATAGGAACAAGTCACGGGTTATCGCCACATCCTTACGGCAATACTCAATGATCAGATCGATCCGCCCCTCTTTATACCATTGCAGCGCCATCAATCCATCAGCCGTTTTCTTCACCCCGAGACTCTCCGATGCCAGGCCGTCCAAACTGATCCGGTAACCAAGCCGATTCTTCACCTCCTCGAGGATATCCAGGGTAGGCAATGAACCGAGATCAAACGAGGTATAGGCCGACAGGACCAGGTTATCGAAACGCTTGTTGTTGAAACCGACCACCAGATCAAGCTCCCTGAGCCGCTCGACAAGATCGTCGATCTCGTCATCCCGATAGACAAAGAACTGGTCAGGCCCGGAGTCATAGAGGACGGCGATACTGACCCCCATCCTTTCGGCCCGGTGCCAGCCGCCGACCTCGGCCGCCGATCTCCTGGTCTCAATATCAAACACCCCGTAACGACAGAGCGCTGGAGGACGGTCGACATCTTCAGGTCCTGCTGCCGCCTTTTCCTCGCTGACTTGGACCATTTCACAGACAACATCCTCACCGATCATGGCCGAGAGCAGGTGAACGGCCGCAGCCTTGTCGATGGGGCGATTACCGGAACCACATTTGGGAGAGTGCACACATGACGGGCAGCCGGTCTCGCAACCACAGGCGGTAATAGCATCAAGACCGTCCCGGAGCAGTTCTCCAGCCTGGGCAAAGGCCTGCCGACAGAGGCCGATCCCACCGGGATGACCATCGTAAATAAAGATAGCCGCGCCCTGTACCTGGGGATGAAAGGGGTAGGCGATACCACCGATATCGTTGCGATCACAGAGAACCAGCAGAGGAAAGATGCCGATCAGGGCGTGTTCGATGGCATGAATAGCGCCCATGAAATGGCGCTGCTCTTGCTCCATCATCTCCCGGAGCGGCTCCGGGATCTCGAGCCACAAGCCCTCGGTCTCGAAGATCATCGGTGGCAGGTCAAGTTTCTCGGTCGAGATGACCTGGTGCCCTTTGACCAGTCGACGCTGGAAACCGGTCACCCGGTCGGTGACCCGCAGGCGACCCAGATTTACCTGGAAGGGCTCACCCTGTCCGCCCTGCACCGACATCCTCTCGGTCACAGAGAGGATATCGGTCTCCTTGCTGGACATCGGTTTGGTAAAATAATTAAGGTCGCGCCGCCGGGCCCGGACCTCACCACCTTCCAGATCAAGGCTGTCGACCAGCCAGGTCCGGCCCCGGTGCAGATAGACCGCACCCGGATGGCACTCCTGCATACTCCGCAGCCAATCAATGCGGCCGAGCAGCTCATCGCTTTTATCCTCCCTGATCGCCAGAGAGCGACCGCTGCCTCGCAGATCAACATGGCGGTGCGGATATTTGCGACCGCTGTACCAGGTCCGTCCGTCACCGGTCAACAACAGTTCTCCGGCCTGGTTCAATTCGTTGATGGCCGCTCCAGCTTCAGGGGTGGCCAGCAGCGAACTGTCGGCCTTGAGGGGCAATTCGGCGGCCGCACAGACCAGATGCTTTTTGATGATCTCAATATTGCCGGGATTAAGGATCGCCTTCTCAACCTCGCGGCTGAAAAAGTCAGCAGGATGGCGCATGAAATACTGGTCGAGGGCATCCTCCTGACCGACCAGCACCACAAGGGAGTCACGCTGCCGCCGCCCGACCCGACCGCCCCGTTGCCAGGTGGCCATCACCGAGCCAGGGTAACCGACCAGGATACAGATATCCAATTCACCGATATCGATCCCCAATTCCAGGGCGCTAGTCGAGATCACCCCCAGCAAACTGCCACCGGAGAGCCGGGCCTCGATCTCCCGCCTCTCTTCCGGCAGAAATCCGGCCCGATAGGAAGTCAACTTGTCATGCAGTTCCCCGAGCCGGGATCTGGTCCAGACATAGATCAGTTCGGTCATTTTCCGCGACTGGGTATAGACGATGGTCCGCAAGCCGCGTTTGAGGGCCGATTCCAGTAATTGGCTGGCCGTGTAAGCAGCGCTGTCCTCAGGGTTGAGAAAAATAAAATGGCGGCCACTGCGGGGAGCGCCGCTCTCGGTGATCGCCTCGACCTCCCGCCCCAGGAGATCCCGGGCCAGTTCCTCCGGGTTGCCGACCGTCGCCGAAGAAAGGACAAAATTCGGTGCCGAGCCGTAATGACGACAGATCCGCAGCAAGCGCCGCAGGACCCAGGCCATGTGGCTGCCGAAAACACCGCGATAGGTGTGAACCTCGTCGATGATCACCAGGCTTAGTTTTTGCCAGAGCCCGGCCCAGCGATCATGGTAACCGAGCATTGAGAGGTGAAGCATGTCCGGATTGGTGATCAGGATGTCTGGCAGGTTATCTCTGATCTTGCGGCGATGGTAGGAGGAGGTGTCGCCATCACAGATAGCCGCACGCGGCCGGTATTCTTCAGGGAGAAAAGAGGCCAGTTCGTCAATGACCCGTAACTGGTCCTGAGCCAGGGCTTTGAGCGGGAAAAGATACAGGGCCCGACCACCCTCCCCGTTAATCAGAGCTTCGAAAACCGGCAGATTGTAGATCAGACTCTTGCCGCTGGCGGTCGGGGTGGAAACAATGAGGTCCCGGCCCCGGCGGACCAGATCAATGGCAGTGGCCTGGTGGTCATAGAGAGCGTCCACCCCTGAGGCGGCAAGGGCCGCAGCAAGGGGGGCGGGCAACGGTGCGGCCAGCTCGCCGGGGCGGGACGGGGAGGCAGGAAACTCCTGATGATGGACGACCTGCCGCCCGAAGCGGGGTGAGTCCTTCAGCGCATTGAGATATTCACCGACGCTGCCTGCTTTTTCCTGTGGCTCGATTCCGCTCATAATTAAAATATATTACCGTCTTGCGATCAAAGCGTCTCCCCTCATCTGAGTACGGCACTCAATAAATGCGGTCAGCCTGATTCAGCAAGCAGCATTTTACCTGAGCATTACAGCAAGCCCACTCAGGCCGACAAAATCAACAATAGAGTTGACCTAAGACATCGAAACAACTAGATAAGTATGTCATAATAGTTTTTTGGCAGAATAATCGACAACTCGGATAATAAAAATGACGACCATTGCAACCCTAGGCCTGGAGGGTTCCCTCGACTGGGAAGCAGCCCGCAGTTTCCGCCCGGAGGCGGAACTGATCTCCTTTCCCAACACCAGCGCCCTGATCAAGGCCTTCGATAGCGGCCAGGCCGACTTCGCAGTGATCCCGGCCTACAATACCAGGGACGGGGAAAGCAAAGAGTTCTTCCGGGCCATGACCTTGCTGGAGAGCGGCTACTGGATCGACAACCTGGTCCTGCCGATCCACCTGTCACTGGGCAGTCTCGATAACGAAACAGAGATCGAACTGATCATCGGCAAGGCCCATCTGCTCAAGCAGTGTTCCGAGTTCTTCGCCGAAAAATTCCCCGATGTCTCGATCATGAGCACCCATAACTTCGAAGAGGATCTGGCCGCGATCAGCAGCGAAAAGCTGGCCAACCGCGGAGTGATCGCCCCGGAGCGGGTGCTGATCGCCAACGGCCTGAAAGTCCGGGAACGGGAGGTCGCCCCCTACAACCGGACCCGCTACGCCATCCTCGGCCGTAAACCGACCCCGCCGACCGGTTATGACGCCACGGCGATGATCACCGCCCCACTGAAAGACCGGGTCGGCCTGCTCTACGACATTCTCGGCGAGTTCTCCCGGCGGGGGGTAAGCATCATGGATATGCGTACCGAAAACGACCTCAAGACCCAGGAAATGCTCTTCTACATGGAGGCTGAAGGTCATATCGAGGACGAAAATATAAAACTTGCCCTGGAGAGGATCGAGAACCATATCATCCAGGAACCGGGCGCGATCAGGATACTCGGCAGTTTCCCGCGGGTCGATATGCGGACCAAACTGATCAGTAAAGCCGGCTTCATCGGAACCGGTGAGATGAGCCTCTGGTTCGCTGAACGGCTGGAAAACGAAGGTTACGAGATCATCCTGACCGGTCGTTCCTCCGAGATCACCCCGGAGGAGATGATCGACCAGGTCGAGCTGGTGATCATCTGCGTGCCGATCAGCGCCACTCCGACCGCCATCGAGAAATACGCACCGCTGCTCAGGGACGGCCCGGCTCTGATCATCATGGCTGGAGAGGCGGAAGCCCCACTCGACACCGCAAGCCGCTGCTGCCGTCCCGGAGTCGAACTGATGCTGGTCCACAACCTCTGGGGGCCCCAGGCCGCCACCATGAAGGACAAGAATGTTTCGATAGTCCGGACCCCCGGAAGCGGGGTGCTGTGCAGCGAGTTTGAGGCATTCCTCTACAAGCACGGTTCAATCATCAGCCGCGATATCCCAGTCCAGCACGACAAGTTGATGGGGGTCAGTCAGAAGCTGCCGACCGCCATCTCGATCGCCATGGCCATGGCCCTGCGTGAAAACGACATTGACCCGGATGACATCGGCAGTCACTCGACCCTGACCTCGCTGTACACCGTCCTGGCAATGAGCCGGCTCCATGCCCAGAACCCGAGAACTTACGGAGAGATCCTGGCCAGCCAGGGTGAAGGGCAGAAGATTGTCCGGGATTTCGTCAACAGCCTCAACCGGATTCTCGACCTGGCTGACGATGGAAGCATCACAGAAATATGTGATATCATTAAAGAAAGCCGTGACTTCCTCACCGATGATTTTCTCAAGGACAGGATGAAACAGTCCCTGGCAGTCGACGGCACCCTCGGGCGACTGATCAACTCCTGAGTCCCCCCACAAGAAGATAAATTTTGGGGTGCATCTTTCTGAAAATCGGTTATCTTTGCGACCCTTCGATTAAGTACCAACTAATCCGCAAATATTTCAGGAGAATCACGCAATGAAACTTATACTTCTCGGCGCCCCGGGTGCCGGCAAAGGCACCGTTGCCAAAGCGCTGACCGCTATCGACGGCTCCGTACAGATCTCAACCGGCGACATCCTGCGCGGCGCCGTAAAGGCAGGCACCGAACTCGGCAAAGAAGCCCAGGGCTATATGGACCGCGGCGACCTGGTACCCGATGCCCTGATCATGGGGATCATGGAAAGC
>CBDVDF010000143.1:0-5301 GCA_965372675.1 uncultured Desulfobacterales bacterium | reverse complement strand
GATCATTCCGGCTGATTACGAGCACCGGATATTCCAGGTGGATAGCCCGGAGGCGGTGGCGACCTGCAGCGCAGAAATAGAGGCTGCCTGAGCAGGGGATATCAGAGCTTAATGGTGCTTGACATAAGCGCTTTATCCATGTATCTTTTCGCGTTTTCCTGTGAATATGAACTTTTCAAGGCTCATCGACCTGCAAGGGTCGGAGTCTTTGTCTTTTTAGCTGTGGGTTGCAATGTTCGATAACTTATCAGACCGGCTGCATGGTACCCTGAAAACGCTGCGGGGCTACGGCAAACTGACAGACAGCAATATCAAGGAGGCCATGGCCGAAGTCCGCCAGGCCCTGCTTGAAGCTGATGTTAACTTCAAGGTCGTTAAGGACTTCATTGCCTCGGTAAGCGAGAAAGCGGCCGGGCAGGAGGTCTTGAACAGTCTGTCTCCCGGTCAGCAGGTCATTAAGGTTGTTCAAGAGCATCTCGTTGAGTTGCTGGGCGGCAGCACCGAAGGGCTTAACCTCAGTGGAGCCCAGCCGGCGATCATCATGTTGGTCGGCCTGCAGGGTTCCGGTAAGACGACCACTGCCGGTAAGCTGGCCAGAATGCTTAAGAAGCAGGGCCGCCGTCCCTATCTGGTGCCGGTCGATGTCTATCGGCCAGCGGCCATTGAACAGCTGCAAGTGCTGGGTAGCAGCCTTGAGTTACCGGTCCATCCGTCCGAGACGGATCAGAAGCCGGTAAATATCTGTAAGGCGGCGGTTGCGGCGGCCAAGGCTAACAACTGTGACACCCTGATCGTCGATACGGCCGGCCGGCTGCATGTTGACGAAGAGCTCATGAATGAGCTTAAAGGCATTAAAGCCGAGATCTCCCCGGCCGAGATCCTTTTTGTGGCTGACGCCATGACCGGCCAGGATGCGGTTACAGTAGCCGACAAGTTCAACCAGGACCTCGATATTTCCGGTGTGGTCCTGACCAAGATGGACGGTGATGCCCGCGGTGGTGGTGCCCTGTCGATCAAGAAGGTGACGGACCGACCGATCAAATTTGTCGGGGTCGGTGAAAGTCTTGACGCCCTGGAAGTTTTCCATCCGGATCGTCTGGCCTCCCGGATCCTCGGGATGGGTGATGTCCTTACCCTGATCGAGAAGGCCGAAGAGGTAGTTGATAAAAAGAAGGCGGAAAAGCTTGCCCGGAAGCTCAAAAAAGGCGCTTTTACCCTTGATGATTTTCGGGACCAGATCCAGCAGATCAAGAAGATGGGCAATCTTGAGCAGTTGATGGGCATGGTTCCGGGCATGAATCGTCTCAAGCAGATGAAGAACATGCCCAAGCCCGATGAAAAAGAACTGGGGCGGATCGAGGCGGTGATCAATTCAATGACCGCAGAAGAACGCCAGCGTTACAAGATCATAAATTCCAGCCGCCGGCAAAGGATCGCCCGTGGTAGTGGTACCAAAGTTCAAGATGTTAACAAGGTCATCAAGAGCTATGCAGATATGCTTAAGATGATGAAGAAGATGAAAGGTATGGGTGCTTTCGGCGGCGGTGGTGCTGCAGTTGGCAAGAAAAGAAGGAAAAGACCTAAGGGATTGTTCAGATAGTAACCGTGAGGAGGAAGTAATGGCAGTTAAAGTGCGTCTGGCCAGATTGGGCCGGAAGAAAAAACCGTTCTATCGTATCGTCGTAGCTAATTCGGAAGCACCCCGGGATGGTAAATTCCTGGAAGTTGTCGGCACCTATGATCCTCTGAAGGATCCGGTTGAAGTCAACATCAAGCATGACAGGCTTCAGCAGTGGCTTGATAAAGGCGCTAAACCGACCGATACGGTAAAGAGCCTTATGGCCAAGAACCCTGCACCGGCGGCTGAGTAACCTGCTATGAAGGAGCTGGTAACTTTCATTGCCGAGTCACTGGTTGACAATCGTGATGCCGTTCAGGTAAACGAAGTTGAGCGGGAAGACACGACCATCTTTGAACTGCGGGTTGCCAAAGAGGACCTGGGTAAGGTCATCGGCAAGCAGGGACGGACGGCCCGGGCCATCCGGGCTCTGCTTACCGCAACTGCCGGCAGGGACAATCGCAAGGCCAGACTCGAGATCCTCGATTGACCTTCCGGGTTGATCCTGTCCAGGTGATGACTTGTCGCCGGTAAGCCAAGATCCCGATCCTGATGATCTGATTAGGGTAGGTGTCGTTGCCAAGGCCCACGGGATCAAGGGAGAGGTCAAAATCCATCCTGATTTCGGGTCGCCGGACGATTTCAAAAACTATAAGGACCTGGTCCTTATAGATCGAGAAAGTCAAGAGCGGCAGACCTTCAAGGTCAGTCGCAGCAGGCCTCAGGCCACGGTGGTCATCCAGCAACTCGAAGGAGTGGCCGACAGGACCGCAGCTGAAGGTCTTTGCGGCAAAGAAGTCTGGGTTAACCGCTCTCTGGTGCCGCCACTACCTGATGGGGAGTTCTATTGGCATGATCTCATCGGTCTTCAGGCTGAGACTGAAGGTGGCAGAAAATTAGGCCGGGTTGAAACCCTGTTTGCCACTGCCGGCCGCGACATTCTGGTGATCCGCGATGGCGGCCGCGAATATCTTGTTCCGCTCTCCAAAGAATTTATCAAGAACAGCGATCTTCAAAGCGGCATTCTGATAGTTGCAGATGTGCCGGGACTTTTTGAAATAAATGACTGACCAGAGTCCGGGGCGGCTCCGCCATGAGATTCGACATCCTGACAATCTTTCCAGATCTGCTTAATTCCCCTCTCCAGGAAGGGATCATCCGGCGGGCCATAAAAGACCATAAGATCGAGGTGGCGATCCACAATATCAGGGATTTTGCCACCGACAAGCATGCCATGACCGATGACCGTCCTTTCGGGGGCGGCGAGGGTATGGTCATGAAGCCGGAACCTGTTGCGGCGGCCTTGGAGAAAGTAAAGGAAGAAGCGGGGGTGGGCAGGGTGATTTTCCTTTCCCCCAAAGGGCAACCTTTCACCCAGAAGAAGGCTGAGGAGTTGGCCGGGCTGGATCATCTTATCCTGCTCTGCGGCCGCTACGAAGGGGTCGATGAACGGGTGATAGACCTTTACGTCGATGAAGAGATTTCCATTGGCGATTATATTCTGACCGGCGGTGAACTGGCCGCCATGGTTCTGGTCGATTCAATAACCAGGCTGCAGCCCGGGGTACTGGGCTGTGCTGATTCGGCCGGGCAGGACTCTTTCAGTCGCGGCATGCTGAAGCATCCCCAATACACCAGGCCCAGGGATTTCGAAGGTGTGGCGGTTCCGGAGGTGCTACTGTCCGGCGATCACGAGGCGGTCAGAAAATGGCGCCTGGTGGCGGCAGTAAAGCAAACCCTGCTCAAACGGCCGGAACTGCTGGCCGCGGTATCGTTTACCGTCGAAGAGAAAAAGGTCCTGGTTGCTGCCGGCATCTGGCAGGACGTCGAGATGGCCGGTAAAGCCGAACCTGAAGCAGAAGAGGTGAGCTGATCAATACGGACGGACAGCAGTTGCGGGTCGACATTGCCCTTGTCCATTACCCGGTTTATAACCGCAATCGGGAGGTGATCGGTTCGGCGGTGACAAATCTGGATCTGCATGACATTGCCAGGACCGGCAGGACTTACGGGGTCGACAGATATTATCTGGTTACCCCTTTCGCCGATCAGCAGCAACTGGTCCAGACGATTCTTGATTATTGGCAGACCGGTCATGGCGCGACCTATAACCCGTCGCGCAAGGAAGCGCTCAGCATTGTCGGGCTATGTGACGACATGGCGGCCCTCTATGATCAGACCACCCGCAAGTGGGGCCAACGGCCGACTGTTCTGGCCACGAGTGCGGCAGCTGATGGCCGGGCCGTGGAGTATGATGCGGTCCGGGAGAGAATTAATGACGGAGAACCTTTTCTCATCCTCTTCGGCACTGGCTGGGGGATGACCCCGGAAATATTGGCCGAAGTTGATGGTCTGCTGCCGCCCCTCAAAGGTATGGGTGATTACAACCACCTGCCGGTACGGTCTGCGGCCGCGATCATCATGGACCGGTTATTGGCTGATCGTTGAATAATTACCCGCAGAATGAAATAAATAGTCAAAAAAAGCAGTTTTTTGTAAATCAGGACTGGAAATTTTTCCCTTCATCAGTTACTTTAGCCGCTTCCGTTTTACGGAATGATACCTACGGAGACGAAAAAATGAGTGTAATCGCACAGATAGAAAAAGAGAATATGCGTTTTGATATCCCGGAATTCCGCTCGGGAGATACGGTCAGCGTTTATATCCGCATCATTGAAGGGACCAAGGAAAGGGTCCAGATCTTCAAGGGTACCGTTATCCGCCGCAAGAGAGGGACCATGGGAGCCAGCTTTAAGGTTCGCAAGATATCGCACGGGGTTGGAGTTGAGAAAACTTTCGCTCTGCATAACCCCCGTTTAGAGAAGATCGTGGTCGAGAGCCGAGGTAAGGTTCGTCGTTCACGTCTCTATTACCTTCGTGATCTGCGCGGTAAAGCTGCCAGGATCAAGGAGCGTGGGCTCCGCTAGGAGATCCTCTGAGCTGCTGTTAAACTATCCGCTTCCGGTTGGCCGGTAAGGATAGGACATATCCGGATTGTCGAAGCCCTGCTGTAACTTAATGTTGACGGCAGGGCTTTGTTCGTTATAAAAGCCCGTGGTCGAATCATCACGCTTAGTGGCGGGCAACTGTCGGGGCCAGAAAAATGACCGAAAACGCCAGGCTTTTTCCCGCAGCTGATTTTGTTGAAACCGATACCTTTTCATTTGAACGGCAACTTTTCGGCCAGGGCTTCAATATCGTTGCCGGAACCGATGAAGCCGGGCGCGGCCCTCTGGCCGGGCCGGTGGTAGCCGCCTGTGTGATCCTTCCTGTTGATTGCGATTTCATCCTGTTTAAAGATTCCAAGAAAACTTCGGCCCGGCAGCGGGCCCGTCTCTATGATCTCCTGCATGAAATAGGCGCCGATATCGGGGTCGGTTATGGCACGGTTGAGGATATTGAGCAGCTGAATATCCTCCAGGCATCTCTGCTGGCCATGAAGAATGCGGTTAAAAAACTGCTTGTTAAACCGGATTTCCTGCTGGTCGACGGCAAATTTCCGGTGCCTTTGTTGATGCCGCAGAAAAGTCTGGTGAAAGGAGAATCACGCAGTGCCTCTATCGCTGCCGCATCCATAATTGCCAAAGAGGAGCGGGATCGTTTGATGGAGAGCTATCACCGTCAATACCCCAGTTACAATTTCGCCAGGCATAAAGGTTACCCGACCGCCGAACACCGTCGCC
>CBDVDF010000142.1:0-5305 GCA_965372675.1 uncultured Desulfobacterales bacterium | reverse complement strand
TCCTTCGATATAGGGTTTGAGTCTGGTCTGAAGCAGCAAGCTGTCGTAAACCGACTGGCGCAAAGTATCCCAGCCCTGGTTGAGCAGGGCTGTCTGGGCGGAACTCATAATAACCCGAACAGTCTCTTGTCCCTCGGCGTCGAAGAAGGTGTCCATGCCGGTCACCCCGCTCACCCCATTCCCCTCTTCCCCCGGGATGAGGTAAAAGCTCCTGCCGTTGAACTGCTCAAGGGCAGTAAGACGGGCCTGCTGACTTTCATTAAGGTTGGTGGTAAAGTTATAACCGTTTGCCTCGGCAATGGTGGCCATGTCGGCCTTGCCGCTTGTCGCGCCCCAGGCAACCAGCAGACTGTCCAGCATGGCAAGCTGCCCGTCGCGGGTTGTTTCCTGGGCGTATTGGGCGAGCAGTGCAGACAGCTCCGCAGAGGTCTCAGTCTGGAGGCTGGCCGCCTCCTGCAGATCGCGCACCACGCCGGAACCCTGCATATTAGGCAGAGTCTCGGCTTCAGAGGTCAAAGGAATAGTATCGTCAAAGACCCGGTGGAAAGTATCAGCGGCAAGGTTTACGTCGGCTAGGCCACTGGTCGTTCCAGCACTGCCGATGCTGCCGTCCGTCCTGACATAGGTCCCCAGATCGGCAATCTCGTTGCCACCGGGCAAAATTCTGCTGTGTTCGGTTTTTGCAACATTAATCTCGGAAATGCCAAGCTCATCAAGGCTTTTGAGTTCTCCCTCCTGGCTGGCCCCATCCTGGTTGAGGTCCTGCCAGATGCGCAGGTCGTTCCACCCAGCGTCCTGGGAGTTAACCACTCCGTCAGCATTGGTGTCTTCCTGGGCAAGGGCATCGAAACCGTCAGCGGCCAGACCGATTTCATTCCCCTCCGCATCAAAGATCGGCGTTGAATCTCCGAAAAGTTCCCGTCCACTATCAATAGTACCGTTACCGTCCCGGTCGAGGGCCAGGAAACCGTCGTCCGCACCGATCCAGCCGGTACCTGCCTTGACCCCCTCTCCCGTATGGTCGAAGAGGATCGGGTTTTCAGAATCAGGAGGGGTTGTCTCAATCCCGTCCCCATCAAGGTCAAAGGTCAGTGGATCACGACGGGGGACAACACGTTGGGCTGCTGTATAAGTATCCGAAATCGCAGCATCCGGCCCGCCTGCATTTGAACTCAGGACACCTGAGCCAAAGGTAGTGCTGGCCAATAACGGCGAGGTAAGCTCGTAGCCATTTGCCATCGTAAAATCTACATATCCAGAACCGGGGGTATTGTGTTCACGGAAAAACTCCATGAGCTGCGCCATCGGGATATCGCCCACCTGCATGGGCATGGCGGATGTGCCGAGAGGAATTCTTATGGAACCTGTACTGTCGGAAAATCCTCCGTCGGTCGAGGAAGATCCTCCATCGGTCGGGGAAGATCCATCGTCAGTAGGCGGAATATAATCAGGAAGCGTATCGCCACCCGAGGCGTCGCCATTGAAGTTAGGGGCCATTGCCTGGATCTGGTCATGGATCAGAACACTGCCGTCGGCAAACTCGTAGGTGAAGTTCAGGTTCGCCGCGCCATCGAGGATAAGCAGGCCATCGTCCTGGCCGTATTCTATCCAGAGATCTCTTCCAGCAGGGGTAAAGGCAACATCCCCGTTATTTTCGTCATAATGGGCCACGTAGACATTGAGATCTGCAGGCGAGACGCCGCTGTCAAAACTTATGGAGTTGCTCCCGGAAGTATCCTCTATCGTATCGTAGCCATCCCCAAGAGAGAAACGATAGGTATCGTTCCCCTCGCCACCCGCCAACAAGTCATTGCCGCTGCCTCCGCTCAACTCGTCATAGCCTTCTCCGCCGATCAGGGTATCCTCGCCATCGCCGCCATCAAGAATATCATTGCCACCCAAGCCATAGAGAACATCATCACCATCGCCGCCTGAAAGCGTGTCATTCCCGGTCCCGGTTAGATCACCTTTATCGCCAATCAGCATGTCGTTACCGGTACCGCCGTCCAGAGTGTCATCACCGATACCGCCAATCAGTGTGTCGTGATCCGCTTCGCCCAGCAGGATATCATCGCCGCCACCGCCACTTATGTAATCTCTTCCTGTGCCTCCGAACAGAAAGTCGTCGCCGGAGACAGGAGCATCATCAAGAATCTGAAAACCGTTTGAAATTGGGTAATTTGGGTAACCGTCATTTAACTGCCCCGAATAATCAAATGATGCATAGAATTGATCACGGTTATTTACGGTAATGTCATAATTACTTGTATAGTATCCATCACCAAAAATAGCATCATCACCATCTCCACCGGAGATAATGTCGTCATGAGAGCCTCCTGCCAACACATCATTTCCTAAACCACCGGATAGATAATCTTCACCATCGAGGCTGCCAATAATGTCATTTCCTTCTCCACCTGTAATCTGATCATCACCCCCACTACCAATGATATAATCATTTCCAGCACCTCCTTCGAGCAGATCGCCCTCGACCGTGACCGACTGGTAGGTGTTTTTGCCATTCCAGGAGGTCAGGTTTCCAAGAATAACGTCATCCCCTGAACCACCCTTGATATGATCACGTTGATCAAATCCAAACAGAAAATCGCCCGAGTCCCCCCCGGTAACATCCAATCGCGGGGCATCGGCCGTCAGGCGCTGTTCTAAGAAGGGGGTATTCGAGGTAGTTTCTGAAGGAAACGAGGTGTACATAAGGATCCAGTTTGCCGGGTCATCTCCCAAATTCAAAATAGCCATTTCATCTTGGAACTTTGTGCCGTCTAGTGTCCAGTCGGCGGCAACCGAGTCGTGCAGTGTTATACCGAAATCACCGTTCTCAAAGTCAGCCGCGCTGGTCTGATTCTGGAAAGTGGCAATCACCGTGCCGTTCACGATCAGTTTACCGGGAGAGTAAAATGACAGAGTGATGTCGGGATTGGCCAGGCAACTGTAGGTATTGCTTGTGCCATCCCGCAAAAATCCTCCAGCAAGCACCTGCCCCTGATAGACGATAACATTCCGTCCCGTGTCCTGGATGGTGTCGTTGCCTTCGACAAGGTGGTAGGTATCCACCCCCTCGCCGCCGACCAGCAGGTCGTCCCCTCCTCCGCCGACCAGGGTGTCCATCCCAATACCGC
The DNA here is from genome assembly GCA_965372675.1 of uncultured Desulfobacterales bacterium. GTDB lineage: Bacteria > Desulfobacterota > Desulfobulbia > Desulfobulbales > JAGXFP01 > JAGXFP01. The sequence continues at coordinate 2,168 of CBDVDF010000142.1, read as the reverse complement.
CATAGATATTATCGTCACCATTGGAGCCGATTAGGATGTCCTGCCCGTCACCACCTTCGATACGGTCGATATTGGTTACGGTGGTCTCGGTCAGGTCAATGATGTCGTTATAACGGGTACCGGCGATGATATTCTCACCTTCGCCGCCATCGATTATCTCAATAGAGTTGTCAGGGGTAAATCGATGGACTCGGATCGTATCGTCCTGGGCACTGCCGATTATCTTGTCTTCTCCCCAACCACCATTGAAAACATCGTAGGCCTCATCCTCGCCGATGACGGCAAAGGTGTCGTTACCTATACCGCCGTATAGTTTATCATACCCTTGGCCGCCTTCTATATAGTCATCGCCAATGGCACCCCAAATATTGTCGTTGCCGCCCATGCCGTAGAGATGGTCATCACCGCCATTAAAGATAGACCAGTTGAAAGAACTATCGAGGTCAGAGCCCCACCAGTACTTCCGGTCAAGACTACCCCCAATCATTCCGTTATCCACCTCGATCTCAACACCTAGTCCGGCGTCGCTGTAAACAATATCACTTTCGAAGACGTTGCCGGTGAGGGCATCGGGATGGTACAGGTGGTAGAGAAATTTGCTTCTATCTTCAATGAACTGATCAGTTAGCAGAGTTGGATCCTTGTAACTGTCATTAAATAATGAATCATAGGACACCCCTTTTATTGCAAAGCTGTTCAGTTCTTGAAGGGCATATAAAATGTCTGAGTGGCTTCTAGCTTCATCACGCATAGTAATCTGGGACAGATTTTGCAGAGAAACTAATTCCATCCCGCTATTGACCCTGCTAACGACATCATCAAACAAATCAGTGTTGGAACTGGCCGAAGTGGAGGCTCCAACTATTGTGGCCATGCCTTTCAAGGTTCTTTCGACCCCACCAGCCATAAACACAGAACTCAAGATACTAAAATCGGTTTGGCCACCGAAACGGCTTACCATATTGTTGTATTTTTCCAAAACAGCATTGAGTGTTTCGATCCCGTGAGCCTCAATTGGTCCATAATCTTCTATGGCCATAATCTCTATGACATTGCCCACGAAACCGTTTCCGGCAAGAACTTCGGAAAGAGTGGTAGCAAAATTCGAGAGAATGTCACCGTTAAATATTCCTTCATCTTGCAAGGAGATATTCACAATATTATTCTGGGCCCAGTCAAGATCACTGGAAGCAACACCGATAAACTCTAGAACTTTCCCATAGGCCGAATATAAGCCCGTAGTAAGAACGGCTGAAGCCACATAATTCCCACCAGTAAACATTGCAAGTAAATCTTGGAGTGGGCCAAACGAAGCCATCTCGTTAAGAAGTTTTGCCCCATAGGGGTTAAAGGCATACCCCTTGATGCGTAATTCTGCTCCAATTCGCTGGGTAAGTATTCCACCTAAAGAGTGGCCCGTCAAAGTAAGGTTGCCCGTGGTAACATTAAGAGCCGGGTTGTTGAGGATTTCTTCAACAAAGTCCTTGGCTGAGTCAACCTGAGGACTGTAGTTAGCTGTCCCAGTGCGGAGGTTGGTTACCCAGTCGCCTAGGCTTGCTGGTTCTGTGCCACGGAAGGCTATAACATATTCATCTATTGGTTGGCCTACACCATTCAATTTTTGGAGTAGCATTCCCTGGAAATCGTCATTTAGACCTTCCCCATCCCAAGTGTCATTGGTCTTTACGACTTTATATGTTGTTCCGTTGAATGTTTCTTCTGTGCCCTCTTGAATATAAGGTGCCGTTTTGTCATAAACCCACTCAGCAACCTTGCCCATTTCAAGTATGTTATTATCGTCCATTATACAATCCTCTCAATCCAGAAAAATAGTATTCTGGTTTTTCAGAGACCCTGTCTCTAAGTATCTGGAAATGTCTTTTTTTATATTTTAAAAAACACGTTTGATGAGTGACCCTAAAAAGATCCGGCCCACAAATAGCCGTGCTATATCTGTTTATACGTGGACTTCCTACAAAATCTATCTCTAACTTGTAATAATAGCGGACGACCTTTTCCGCAGATGCTACAATCTCACCGAGCCTTAGGTCTGAAATCTTAAGCCTTTCACCATAGATATAGCGGTTATGCCATGTTGGAATCGGTGATTTCTCAAATTCAATTCTGTAGTTTAACTCCGGGAGATCTTTTACATCACTAAATACCTC
>CBDVDF010000141.1:0-5336 GCA_965372675.1 uncultured Desulfobacterales bacterium | reverse complement strand
AGGAGATGTTCGACCTTTTCCTCAAGTTTTTTCGCCATCTGATCTCGATATCCTTATTAATGTATAGTCTGTTCCGGTTCTCTAGAAATCCAGAGACTTGTCGACCAGATCTGCAGATGGTCGACCAAACAGGAAACCTTGACCGTAAGTGACTCCCAGTTTGCGGATCATTTCGTATTCCTCTTTGGTCTCTATTCCCTCGGCAATGATCTCCGAGTCGATCCCTTTGGCCAAGTTGACCATCGATTTGACGATCTCCTGCTTGATATAGCTCTTGTCAACTCCCCTGACAAAGGAGATATCGATTTTCATGAAACCGGGATTGAGCTCCATGATTCTCTCCAGGTCGGAATAACCCTTGCCGATATCATCATGGGCCTGAACAATGCCGATATCCTTGTAATCCTGCATGGCCCCACGAAAGATGTCGTAATTGTCGATCGCCAGCCTCTCGCTGACCTCAAAGACCACGTTCTCCGGTTTCAGTTTCAGGTCTTCCAGCAGTTCTTTCAGGTAGGTGCCGCGGAACTCAGGATCATGGATGGTCATGGTCAGAGTGTTGATGAAGATCTTCTTGTCGGTATGCATATGCCGGACTTTTTCCAGGGCCGTTCTCCGGCACAGGCGGTCCAGTTCGAAGGAAAGGCCGCATTCAGCGGCGATGATAAAAAGCAGCTTCGGGCTGCTGAACTCTGTGCCCTCAGGACCCCTGGTCAGGGCCTCGTAGCCGATGACCGAGCAGTCTTCGATAGCGACGATCGGCTGAAAAACGGTGTTGACCCGATTTTCAATAATCAGCTTTTGGAGATTGAATTTACAGTAGTGGTCCTGTTTGAGGGCCATGAACTCGCCCATCTTCTTGGAAGCGTTGATCAGCTGGGTGATCAACCGCAGGCTGTTGACCATCGGGTTCTTGATCACCAGGGAATAGCCGATCGACGGGCGGGCGTTTTCCTTCAGGTAGGGGTAGAAGGTTTCGAACACCTTCTGCTCTATACTTACCCGGATCCTTTCGGCGATCCCTTCCAGGTGCTCAAGAAGCTGGGTCCGGTGCTTGCGGGGAGCAGAGAGGAAGATGATAAAGGTATCAACATCAAAAAGATCGATCACGAAGATGTCGTCCTGTCTAAGTTGATCGTCTCTGATACTCATCAGGATCTCGGTTATATCCTTGAGGAGGTCGGTGTAAACGATACTGCCATAGAGGTATTCGATCTTGTTTAAATGGCCGATCTGGACGGTAATACAGGCCATGTACTGCAGCTCTTCAAGAATCTCTTCGATTTCGCTGTATTTGCTGATGATCGTCGGCAGGCCCAGATCTTCATTATAATAGAATCCCTGGTCAGTTTTCAGGTCTTGTAGTTCAATAAGATGTTTCGGTTTCGATTTAGTCATCTGAATTCCCTTGGTGATGCGAAGGTGTGGAGGGCCAGCTGCATAAGCAACCTGCTAAGGTTTATCACCTGGTGGATTATTTTTCAATTAAGAAGATTGCCGTTTCTCTCGGCGGGTCGGTCGGGAGCAGAAAATTTTACTACAGGAGCAGTGCTTCATTAAGTATAGTAGTGGGGCAATCCAAGGCGGCGGGGGAGGCTTTCTGTCTGGATCAAAAAGCTTTATTTACGAACGGATATCGTGTCTATGGGTGCGGATAACATCTTGAAACTATTCATTATATTTGCGATGTGGTCTTGTGCGGTCATTTTGTGGCCCGGGTCGGTTGCTGCAGATCAGGAGTGTTGCCGGTCTGTGGAGATCAGCCCGATGGTCCTGAAACGGGATGATCTGGGTGGTGCGGGTCTGAAGCAGGCGGTTGATGCCAGTATCAGGTTTTTGCAACGGCAGCCTGCAGCCAGGACTTACCGGCTTTGTGAGCGAGAATATACCGCCAGCGAACTGACTGAAGGTTTGCAGGACTTTCTTGGCCTGCTCAATAAAGAACTTGGTGTTGCCGCTTTCGAACAACAGCTGCAAGAGCGTTTTGAGTTGTGTGGGGCGGCCGGAGCCGAAGGAGATGGCAAGGTCCTGGTCACCGGTTATTTTGAACCGCTGCTCGAAGGCAGTCTCGCACGGCAGGAGCCGTTCATTTATCCGCTCTATCGGCTACCGAGCGACCTGGTCAGGCAGGGAGGGAAGGTCGGCAGGATGGAAAAGGGGCGGTTGGTGCCTTACTGGTCCAGGGCCATGATCGAGGACGGAAATATTCTGGCCGGTAGTGAGCTGGTTTTTCTGGATGATCCGGTGGAGGCCTTTATTCTCCATGTCCAGGGTTCTGGCCGGATCCGCTTGCGGGACGGCACAACCCGCCGGATCCAATTCGCGGCCAAAAATGGCCTGCCATATCGAAGTATCGGTCGCTTACTGGTGGACCGGGGCAAGATGGATCTGGCCAAGGTCAGTCTGCCGACCATTATTGATTATCTGGCCGACCATCCTGACGAACGCCGGGAGATCCTCCAGTATAACGAGTCTTTTATCTTTTTCCGCTGGGGGGATGATCTGGCAACGGGGCCGCTGGGTCGCCTGGAAGAACCCCTGACCGCAGGTCGGTCGGTCGCCCTCGATCATCGATGTTTCCCACCCGGTATTCTCGGGATCCTCAAGAGCAGGAAACCGATATTCGACCAGAAGGACGAGATCATCGGCTGGACTCCCTTGCAACGTTTTGTGGTCAACCAGGACAGTGGTTCGGCGATCAGGGGGGGAGGTCGGATCGACCTGTTTTTCGGTAGTGGTCCCCGGGCCCGAATAACGGCGGGAATCATGAAACATCCCGGGTACCTTTATTTCCTGGTAAAAAAGAAATAGTTGTCAATTAGCAGGGGTCTTTTGTAATATTTCCGGTGCTGGTGGAAAATCATGCCGGTGTATTCTTTTTTAAGTCGATTACTGACTGCAAAAAAATAAGGACAGGATGATGAAACAGCCAGATATTAATTACTGGATCGGTACCATGCTCAAATCCTATGATCATGTTTCCGATCTCAATGTCACAGCCGGCAAACCGCTGCAGGTGGAATCTTCCGGGGTTTTACAGTCGGTCGAGGTCAGGCCGGAGGTTGACCAGTTGACCCCCTTTCAGGCCGAGGTTTTTGCCCTGAACCTGATCAATGGTGATCACCGCCTGTTGAGCAATATGGTCGCAACCGGTTCCTGTGATCTCTCCTATCGCCTTGGTCAGGATGTTCGTTTCAGGGTCAATGTTTTTTCAGGGAAGAGGAATCTTTCCACGGTCCTCAGAAAGCTTGAGACCAAGATTCCGACTATTGAAGAACTGGCCCTGCCGGAAGTACTCCACAAGCTGCAAAGGGAGAAGAATGGACTTATCCTGGTCACCGGTGCGACCGGAACCGGCAAATCTACCACTCTCGCAGCTGTCCTTGACGAGGTCAACAAGAACCAGGCTGTTCATGTTGTCACCCTTGAGGACCCGATCGAGTATTCCCACGAGCATCAAATGGCGACCTTTAATCAGCGGGAGCTTGGCGCTGATTTCGATACTTTCTCAGATGGTTTGCGGGCGGCGCTGCGCCAGGCCCCAAAAGTTATTCTGGTCGGTGAGATGCGTGATCTGGAAACCATGGAGATCGGCATGACCGCCGCCGAGACCGGCCACGTGGTGATGAGCACCCTCCATACGGTCGATGCCGGCCAGACCATCAATCGTATCATCGGTATGTTCGATCTGGAGGAGCAGGCCCAGGTCAGGAATCGGTTGGCAGACACCATAAAGTGGATCGTCTGCCAGAGGTTGCTGCCGAAGGTCGGTGGTGGACGGATCGCCGCTCTGGAGGTCCTTTGCACGAATCTGCGCATCAAGGAGTTGATCCTTAACGGCGAGAGCGAGGAAAAGACCTTTTACGATATTATCGCTGATGGCAATCAGATCGGTATGATGACCTTTGATCAGCACATCCTCAAACTTTATGAGGGCGGACTGATCAGTGAGGAAACAGCGATCGCGTACAGTTCCAAGAGAAGTGTGGTGGCAAGGGGCCTGGATCAGCTCAAGTCGGCCCGTGGCGAATCTACTACCGCTATCAAGGGGCTTGGGATGGATCAGGCTGCCGGCGACAAGCGGTCCGGTTACTAAACTATTACTACCGATAGAATATCGGAGGAAAGAATGATATCTAATTGCCCGAATTGCGAAAAGGCCCTGAACTTCAGTGAGGCTCATCTGGTCAAGATAAATGGAGCCCTCTCCACCTTGGGGGCAGGGACTACCCTGAAGATCAAATGCCCGATGTGCACGAATCCGATCGAACTGCAGCCTGACGGCACCCTGGCCGAATGGGGGCATAAGCCTACTAAGCCGCGGGCATCATCGTCTTCCGCGTCAGGTGGTCTGGAGCCGCCCGCTCCGCCTGATATAGACTGGCTGACCCAGGGGAGCTTTGAAAAAGATGATACTATCAAGGATATTCCCAGGGTTCTCGTCCTTGTCGATCCCGGTCCGGTCAGGGACAAGGTCGTTGGATCAATGGTGGAGTCGTTTTTTCAGCCGGTGGCGGTGGATACCGTTGCCGAAGCTCTGGAGCAGATGAGGGTAATTCAGTTCGATGCCGTGGTGCTGCACAGCCAGTTCGCGGGCGGCAAGCTGAGAAAGTCGGAATTCCATGCCTATATGAAAAAAATGTCGATGGTCCGGCGCCGCTATATCTTCTATATCCTGATCGGTCCCGAGTTCCATACCCTTTATTCACTGGAAGCTCTCACCAACAGCGCAAATCTCACCATCAACGAGAAAGATCTCGATCATATGAAGACTATCTATAAGCGGGGTAAGACCGAGAATGACCAGCTCTTCGGCCCCTATATCAATGCTCTTAAGGAACAGGGAACCAGCTGACCGGCGTTAGTCTTAACGGAAGCGCTGTCTTTTCTTTTCCAGGGAAAGGTCAAGGTTTTTCAGCTTTTCAATATCTTCTTCAAGTTTGGCGTTACGACTGGTTAACTTCTTGTTGGCCTTGGTAAGTTGCCGATTCTTATTGCCGAGTTTTTTCGCTTTTCTTTCCAGATCCTGATACTCCCGGGCAGATTTAAGCGCGGTCGCCCAGCTGGCGGCTGAGGCTTGATCGAGTCCCCCTGGGCTCATTTCCAGAAATTTACCCAGTTGATCGACGGCCTTGTTCTGGTCATGTCCGGGGTTTCTCGGGATCAGGTAGATTATCGCCAGTTGTCGATGGGCGGCAGCTTTTTCCTGCTTACTGGTTTGCGGTGATCTGGTGATCCTGGTAAGCTTCTCGATCTCCCGGGCAAAATCAGCCTTTTCCATCTGCATAAAGGCTTGGCCATTGCCGGTCGTGTCGGTTGATGGTGAAAGCGGTGGC
>CBDVDF010000140.1:0-5364 GCA_965372675.1 uncultured Desulfobacterales bacterium | reverse complement strand
GAAGCCCAGCCCGACTGCCACAAGAGAAGTGATCAGGCAGCTGCGCAGTTCGCTCAGATGTTCGGTAAGCGGTTGTTTATTCAAATCTTCCATCTTCAGACATTTCCCAGGTAAGGCGATAAGATCGGCGATTGCTCTCCGGAAAAACATAATAACGGCAACAACAATTGTCGGCAAGCTTTGTTGAACATTGCCTGTTTCATTTCCTGGCCTTGTTCAACTGCCAGAGGGGAGTGATCTTTTTGATCCTCTCCATGGCCAGTGAGTCCCATTTTATACAGGGCAATACCGCAGGATCGGCTAACTCGATGATCTTGTCAGGGCTTAAAATCACATCGCACCTGACATCCCAGGGATCGTGCGGAACCGCCTCGGTGATATTTGTTGAAACAGCAAGCGCCGACACCACTCGGCAGCCTTCACTCAAACCACCCATTTCACCAAGAAGCGCCACGGCAAGATCGAAGAAGCCTTCACCGCCACCCAGTCGCCAGCCACTATCATCCGCAACCAGCGACTCACCAACCAGCAAAGAGATATTCATGGCCCCGATCTCATCGGCAAAGATCTTGCGGCCGTAGTCGGCCAGGCCTTTATAGGTGACTCCTAGACTCAGCTTTTTAAAGGGGATGGTAAAAGGCTTCAGTAGATAAAAGCCTTCCTTCAGACCAGCGGCTGGCATGATCAGGTCCTTGCCATCAAGCAGGGCGTTTATCCTGGCCTGCCGGAGGAGAATGGTCGGTTCGATAAAAATCTGCCGGGTCTGCCGATAACCGGGCAGTCGCCTGAGCCTCTCGGCCAACCTGCCCTGCCCTGCAACAATCTCTTCCTCGGGCAGAGGCAAAAAAACGGCTCTGAGCTCTTCTTTGCTCTGCAAGGCTGGCATCTGATTCCTGTGAAAAAAGGCCGGAATGGCCTTGAGATATAACGCTGAAAAGGAAACGACCGGGTGTATAACTGCCGCTAACGAGCGGCGGTAACCATTCCCATCCGCCTCTTTTTAGAAAATCCGTATTCAACCAGATTCTTGATGTCGTCCCACATGGTCTCACTGCCCAAGACCGCCACGGTTAGCTCGTCTTCACCACGCCTGAATTTACCGACATAAGTCTGCCGAGCCGCCCGGGTATAGCCGGTCTTGCCACCTTCGGCACCATCGATCTGCCACAGGGCCCGATTATGATTTTTCAGCAACTTTCCGTAGCCGGTCTTGATCCTGGTCCGGCCTATCCGGGAAGCGAACTCTTCATTCGCCATCGCCCGGTTGAACAAGACCGCAAGATCAAGGACCGTTGATTTCTGCCCTTTGGCAGTCAGGCCGGTAGCCGTTTTACAGACTGTATTTTCCGCCCCCCAGGCCCTGGCTTTATGAGTCATAAGTTTGGCGAACACTCTCTCGGAGCCGGCTATTTTTTCAGCCAATGCCACACTTGCATCATTCGCCGAAGAGAGCAGGACCGCATTGATCATATCATTGGCCCGGTATGATTTACCACGCTTCAGGTATATTTTTGAACGCGGCATCCCCGCCGCCCGCCGACTGGCCGGGACCCAGTCTTTATTGTCGAGAGACTGGATGGCGATCAGACCGGTAAGTATCTTGATGGTGCTGGCCGGCTGGGCTGCCCTTTGAGGGCGAAGAGCAAAGAGAACTTCACCGGTGGCGGAATCCATAACGATCGCACTTTTAGAAGTGATCCGTCGCTGGAGCTGACTGGCGTTGATCTTTCTCTGGGCACGGGCCGGACGCTTTTTGGTCTGGCGGTCCTTGGTGAGGTCGGTTATCCGGGAGGACGACAAGCTGCCCTTCAAGCCGTCCGGCTGAAACTTGTGTTTGGAGGATAGATTAGAAACCCGTTTCCTGCTGCTCCTGGCCTCGGCATCCTTTACCAGGGTCATCAGGCAAAAGGAAAAAGCCAGGCAGAGAATAACGAGAGGAGATATTTTTCTGAAAATTTTCATTCTGCAGTTTCCATCCTGATCATTTTATCCTCCAAAAACCGATTGGAGATTCTCGATGCCCTGTTAAAACTGCTGTTTTAGAAAAAAGCTAACTATCTCAATAACTAAGCTATAAAGGGGTAGAGATTAAAAATCAAGACCATTTTGATTTTATTTGTCTGTAAGTAGCTGAAGATATTAAGTTAAATTTGCATCAGCCAGCAACCGATATACCTTATGTTGTATACTCCTTTTCAAAGGACACCATATAGGCAAAAATAAAGCCGTAAACATTTAGCGGCAAAAAAGTACTCAACACATTAAAATTACTCATTATGTTAAGAAAACACCCTGCCATTAAATACTACAGTCAGTTCTCCTGCCAGACCACTGCCATCTATTTCCATCTCATAACGATCCCCCCCGACCGGATCCTCCACCTTGCTTTTTCGACCGAAGACCACCAGCAGGCCGTTAGCGAGTTGGCAACAATGTTTCCTGGCATCAAAGAGCAGAGTCGCGTCAAGGGGGAACTGACATGTGAGGACTTGCTGGAACAGGTGGTAACCGGCAAGGGGTTCCCGAAAGCAGACTTCGCCAACAACCCTTTCCTGAGCAAAGGATCTACCTTTCAGAGGAAGATATGGCAAGCAATAAGTCGGATCAAACCGGGAGAAACGACAACCTATGGCAAACTGGCCGCAGCAGCGGGTTACGCCAGAGCGGCCCGGGCAGCAGGCCACGCCTGCAACCGTAACCCTCTGGCCCTGATCATCCCCTGCCATCGGGTAGTTGCAGCCAATGGCCCGGGCGGTTTTGCCGCTGATCTGTCAATTAAACTGGAGTTACTGGCGATGGAATCATCGGAGAGAAAAAAGGGGAGGGGCAGAGAACGGTGACCGAGGGTTATCCCGGATATTTCACCAGTCGAGATGCCGGATAGACAAAGTATAAGGTTTTTAGCTATACTTTAGTATGCTGAAAGCCTTATACAGCAGGATATACGGATATATCGGCTGGTGAAATGTGCGGGTTAGCAGCATTTGTCAATATTGCTGAAATCCATCCACAGATCACCAAATTCAGTTTCATATATACAAGTGCCGGGCGCACCATGCAGCTGACCGGGAGAGAATCCATCAAGCCACCTGACCTGCGGGGCCCCGATAGTACATCTGGCCTCAGGATCTATCTTGCAGAGAAGCCCGCCAACCGTCATCCGGACCGCTTCGCTGACTACAGCTTTGATCTTGTCATCGCCTAATTCGTTGCTCTCCAGCCCCATGAATCTTCGTGCAACCCCAAGGGCCAGTTCCTCGGGGAAGAAAAAATAGGCCGGGAATCGGTCACCTCTGGAAATATCAATTCTCACCTCGATATAACTGTCTTCGACATTTCGGAATTTACGAGGGGGCAGGGCGTCAAGTGGACGACTTGAGATGGAAAACAACACCCCGAAGACATCAGCCAGGGTCTCAAATACCTTCTGTTTCAGCAACTCTTCCATTCTCAACACCTGTAAACCAAACAGCGCCAGAAACTCGGCCATGAATAAAAACCAGACATCCGATTGATTCATTCTACCGCAGGTAACAACAGTAATATCAAGTGGTTTTTTTGCTGGACAGAAAACAGCCGAGGAAAAGGGTCGGATCGACAAGGGGAAAGGCAGACCAACCGTCATTGACGATCTTGCGGATCAGAGGAACCTTATTAGTTTTTCCCGAAACCCGAGACCATTTTCAATTCATCAAGCAGGGCCGGATCAAAAAGTTCTATCTGATTCTCGATCGTTCCCAGATGCAGTTTAACCTTGTCTATAAGTTTCACATCCGGGTACTTGACGGTTATGTCATAGAGAAGCTGCCACGACTCACGAAACAGGTCCTTCTTCCGTTCGTAATCTCTCTCCTTTCTGGCCTTGACGAAAAAACTGGCCGACTTTCGCCGCATCTCGCCGGAAGAGGCTTCGGCCGCTTCCTGGATCTTGGCCCGGGCCGGGACATCATATTCGGTATGGAACATGGCACTGAAAGACCCGATAGCCTTATCATACTTCCTGGCATCCAGTAGCCTTACCGCATTATCCCACTGCTCGGAAAGGGTTTGCTGCATGACCAGTTGCTGCCCGACCAGATAATTAACCTCTCCCAGAACAAGATTATCCATGGCCGACTGGACAGAATAGTGCATCGCCGGGGGCAGGTCATCGACCAACATCTGCTCAAGGAGAGATTTCGCCTGGGCATAATCATTGTTGGCCAGCAAGGTATCGACCTGGTCAAGTTTACTCGCAACCCTTTCACCGATCGAATCCTCGATCTGACGGAGCATCTGCCGGGCTCTGGAGGTCAGGGAACTGTAAGGAAAATCATCCTTCATCCTATCGACCAATTCCCGCATACCTTCCGGAACCCGCCGACCGGTGAAACCAATATAGTGTTTCAGGGTCTCCATATAAAGGGGCAACTCCCTCGCCTTCAAGTTGACCTCTCCCAGCAGGGCAAGTTGATCCGCCACCCAGCGGTCATCTCCCTTTCTGGACTCAAAATAATTCGCCAGCTTACGATAATGGATCCGGGCATCATTCAGACGCCCCGAGGCAAGCTGCAGGTCTGCCACCAACCGCCGCAACGACCTTTCTTCCGGAGAAGGGCTCATACTGCCAAGGGCTTCGGACAGCACATCACCGGCCTTGGTAAGTTGTCCGGTCCTCAGCAGCGCCATGCCGTACATCCTGCGAGTACCGGAACTGACCAACCGATCCGGATGCTTGGCAACCAGGCTTTGAAAAGCTGTTATCGCCTCGTCATAACGCCCGTTGAGCGCATACTGGCTGACAATGGCCTCACTCTGTTTTTCCCCGGTCTTGGCAGAGCGGTTCTCGAAACTGCTGACCAGATCGACCCCGGCTATAAAAGCCTGATCACACCCCCCTTCAAGGAAGGCAATATCGTTCCGGTAGATCACCCACGGATCAACTCCGAACTTTTCAGCGTCGACAGCCGGATGATCCTGCCGCAGCAGGGTTTCCATCAGCATGCTGTAATTACGGAATAGCCCTCCGATCGAAGCCAGACATTCATCCCACCGTTCGGGCCGACGATCCGAGACATCCAGTTCGTTCAGCCGGGCATCAAGTGTTTGCCAGCTTGACATTTTATCGGCATAAACAGTCATTCTCTGATCGATATCGGGCACGGTCGGCAGAACCAGAATCCTCTCCACTACGACAAGGTTCTCCTGAGCCGGCGCCTGATCTTCCTGCCAGTCCATCTGGCTGAATTGTTTCTTTTCAGGAACTCCAGTCGCCCCGGGTCCGGTTTCGACCTTTGCCAGGCTTGGATCCATGGCGAAATAGTCCTTATAAGGTGATTTCACCTGGACCTTGACCGCCATGGTTGGCGAGGTGACCTGCAGCGA
>CBDVDF010000139.1:0-5365 GCA_965372675.1 uncultured Desulfobacterales bacterium | reverse complement strand
TGATACAAGGAATAGAATAAGCAAGGGGGGAGAGAATTAATTCTGTCCCCCCTTTTTTGTTACTATTAAATACTGCTTAATTCTTTCCAGATCAAATTTATCAAATTTTCCCGAGAACCGACCACATCACACCGGCGGCGATGGCCGAGCCGATCACTCCGGCGATATTGGGGGCCATGGCGTGCATCAGCAGGAAATTATCCGGGTCTTCCTGCTGGCCGACCATCTGTACTACCCGGGCCGAATCCGGAACTGCCGAGACCCCGGCGGCACCGATCAGTGGGTTGATCTTCTCTTTCAGGAAGAGGTTCATGAACTTGGCGAAGAGGACTCCGCCGGTGGTCGCTACCACAAAGGAGAGGGCCCCTAAACCGAAGATCAGGAGGGATTTAGGAGTCAGAAAGGTCTGGGCCTGGGTGGAGGCGCCGACCGTGAAGCCGAGCAGGATGGTGACGATATCGATCAGGGCGTTGCGGGCGGTATTGGCCAGCCGTTCGGTGACGGTACTTTCCTTGATCAGGTTGCCGAAGAACAGCATGCCCAGAAGAGTCATCGAGCCGGGGGCGATCAGGGCACAGACCAGGAAGGCGACGATCGGGAAAATGATCTTCTCCTTACGGGAAACGACCCGGGGCGCCTTCATCCGGATCAGCCTTTCTTCTCTAGTCGTAAAGAGGCGCATGATCGGCGGCTGGATCACCGGGACCAGGGCCATGTAAGAGTATGCGGCAATGGCAATGGGGCCGAGAAGTTCCGGGGCCAGCATCGAGGCGAGAAAGATGGCGGTCGGCCCGTCGGCGCCGCCGATTATGCCGATGGCGCCGGCCTGGGCCGGAGTGAAGCCCAGGCACAATGAGCCGAGCAGGGTCATGAAGATGCCGATCTGGGCGGCGGCGCCCAGCAGGATCAGTTTCGGGTTGGAAAGCATGGTTGAAAAGTCGGTCATCGCACCGATGCCCAGGAAGATCAGGGGCGGATAGATCCCCTTCGTTACCCCGAAATATAGATAGGAGAGGGTGCTGCCCTGGTCATAAACGCTGAGGCTCATGCCACCGATCGGCGGGATATTCCCGACCAGGATCCCAAAGCCGATCGGCACCAGCAGCAGGGGTTCGTAATCTCTGGTCACGGCCAGATAGATGAAGATGATCCCGATCAGGATCATGATCACGTTACCCCACTCCAAGTGGGCAAAACCTGAGTTGTTGAAGAATAAGGCGGTGTTTAAATCCAAGTTTCTCTCCTGAAAAAACTATGCTCGGGGTGGAGTTTATTCGATAATAACCAGTTCCTGACCCTGGCTGACGGTATCGCCATCCCTGACCAGGATCTTCTTGACCAGCCCGGCTGTTTTGGCGGCGATCTTGTTTTCCAGTTTCATCGCTTCCATGATCAGCAGTTTCTGGCCGGCGGTTACCCTGTCTCCTTCCCGGACGAAGATCGATTTGATCTGTCCCGGCATCGGGGCGATGATGCCACCCGCTGAAGGCGCCGGCGCCAGGGGTTGATAGGAGGAAGGCCTGCTGGCTGGTGGTGCCGTAGCTTTCGCCTGGACCGGCAGGCTGAGGTTCTTGATCGACTGGATTTGCACCACATGCTCTTCGCCATTAACCTCGACATGGACATCGGCCGGGGTGACCTTTTTGATGATCACTTCATAATCGCGATCATTGATCTTGAGTTCGTATTTACGCATCTGCTTGTCTCCTCGGCGCCAGGATGCTGCCCTGGTTGTTCATGGCTTCAAAGCGGCCGGCCCGCTGCCATGATGAATCCCACAGCTCATGGCGCTTCCAGGTGATCCGCCGGTTGTCATCACTACTGAATTGATAAAGGTGCAGAGCCGCCGCGACAGCGATCAGGGTTTCGGTATCCATGCCCTGATCGGCAGAACCACTCTCTTTGCCCCGGCAAGAAGTGAGCTTCTTTTTAAGAGTTGAGGAAAGATTAAGGATCCTGGGCAGCAGGGTGATGTAGATGGCGATCACAGTGAGACCGCCGAAAACGATCAGCATGCCGATGATACTGAAATGGATGGCATCGAAACCACCACCTCTTAGATTGCCAAGGTCAAAGCCGTTAAATCCGAAATCCATAGTCGTCCTTACAGGGGGATGTTGCCGTGTTTTTTTGGCGGGTTATGGTCCCTTTTGTTCTTGGTAAGTTGCAGGGCCTTGATGATCCGGAAACGGGTCCGGGACGGTTCGATAATGTCATCGATATAGCCGCGTTTGGCGGCGATATAAGGGTTTAAGACCGCGTCAGCATACTCTTGCTCTTTTTTCTGGAGGAAGGCCTCTGGGTCATCGTCTTTCTGGGCCTCGCGGCCGTAGAGGACCTCAACTGCTCCCTTGGCACCCATTACCGCCAGTTCGGCAGTGGGCCAGGCGTAATTCATATCGCCGCGCAAGTGCTTGGAGCTCATCACGCAGTAGGCGCCGCCATAAGCCTTGCGGGTTACCACCGTTATTTTCGGCACCGTCGCCTCGGCATAGGCGTAAAGCATTTTGGCGCCGTTTCTGATGATGCCGCCGTATTCCTGAATGGTGCCGGGCAGGAAGCCGGGGACATCGACAAAAGTAACGACCGGGATATTGAAGCAGTCGCAGAACCTGACAAAACGGGCTCCCTTGATCGAAGAATCGTTGTCGAGGACTCCAGCCAGAAAATCAGGTTGGTTGGCTACGATACCCACCGGGTAGCCATCGTAGCGGGCAAAGCCGACGATCAGGTTGGCGGCGAATTCGGCATGGATCTCTAGAAAATCCTGGTTATCAACCGTACTGTGGATGATATCCTTCATGTCGTACGCTTCATTCGGATTGGTGGGGATTATCTGGTTCAGGTATTCGTCCGATCTATCCGGCGGGTCATCACTGGGTACCACCGGTGGATTGTCGGTATTGTTCTGGGGTAGAAAGGAGAGGAGCTTTTTAATATATTCGATCGCATCAGCACCTGACTCAGCCGCATAGTGGGCCACGCCACTCTTGCAGGCATGTACCGAGGTTCCACCTAGATCTTCGACGCTGACATCCTCATGGGTGACTGATTTGACCACCTTGGGGCCGGTCAGGAACATATAGCTGTTGTTCTTGACCATTACCGTAAAGTCGGTGAGGGCGGGTGAATAGACAGCACCGCCGGCGCAGGGGCCGAATACGGCCGAGATCTGGGGAATGACCCCGGAACTCATGACATTACGCAGAAAGATATCAGAATAGCCGGCCAGGCTTTCGATGCCTTCCTGGATCCGGGCTCCGCCTGAATCGTTAAGACCGATAAGCGGGGCACCGTTCTTCATGGCCAGGTCCATTACCTTGCAGACCTTTTCGGCAAGGGTTTCGGATAAAGAGCCGCCGAATACCGTGAAGTCCTGGGCAAAGACATAGACGATCCGACCATTGACGGTACCGTAACCGGTTACCACTCCGTCGCCGAGGAACTCTTTTTCTTCCATCCCAAAGTTCCGGCAGCGGTGGGTTTTGAACATATCGAATTCTTCAAAACTTCCTTCGTCCAGCAACAGTTCCAGCCGTTCGCGGGCGGTCATCCGGTTGGCAGCATGGAGTTTGTCGATCCTCTCCTGGCCGCCGCCCATCCGGGCCTCGGCCCGCAGTTTCAGAACTTGTTCAAGACTCTTTTCCATTATAAGGTCCCCTGTTACTCAGGATCTGAGCAGAATTCGGTCAACACCCCGTGGCTTGACCTGGGGTGCAGGAATGCCACCTGTTTGCCGCCGGCGCCGGTGATCGGCTTAGCATGGATCAGGCGACAGCCAGCCTCAGCAGCTTTTTCGAGCTCGCCCCTGATGTCGTCACTTTTATAAGAGACATGATGAATCCCTTCACCCCTCGAGGCCAGGAATTTGGCGATAGGGCTGTCGTCCGCAGTCGGCTCCAGTAATTCGATATGGATCTCGCCAATCCTGAAAAAAGCCGTCCGCACCTTCTGGGAGGCGATCTCTTCAATCTTTTCACAGCGTAAACCTAGCACATTTTCGTAGAATTGTCGGGCTTCTTCTATGCTGTTAACGGCTATGCCGAGATGATCTATCTTTTCAATCATTGTTCACCCCCTGTCCCGGTATTCACCGAACACTCCGCGTAAGACCCCGCAGATCTCGCCAATGGTTGCGTATTCACGTACTGCAGAGAGGACCGGCTCCATCAGGTTGTCGCTGCCAGCGGCTGTTTTCTCAAGGACGGCCAGAGCTGCCTTGACCCGGGCATCATTACGGTTTGCCCGGACCTTGGCCAGATTTGTGGTCTGTTGTTTCTCAACGGTTGGATCTGTTTTGAGCAGGGCAGGGCGGTTTTCCTCATCGACCTGGAACTTGTTCACTCCGACAATTATCCTCTCGCCGCGCTCGATCTCCTGCTGGTATTCATAGGCCGAGTTTTCGATCTGGCGCTGGATGAAACCGTCTTCGATGGCGGCGACGACCCCGCCCGCCTCGTCAATAGTTCTGATCAGGGCTAGGGCCTCCTTCTCGATCCGGTCAGTAAGCTGCTCTATATAATAGGAACCGGCCAGCGGGTCAATGGTGTCGGCCACTGCCGATTCGTCGGCGATGATCTGCTGGGTGCGAAGCGCGGTCCGCACTGATTCCTCGGTCGGCAGGGAGAGGGCCTCATCCTTGGAATTGGTGTGCAGGGATTGAGTGCCGCCGAGGACTGCGGCCAGGGCCTGGATCGTTACCCTGACTATATTGTTGTCGATCTGCTGGGCGGTCAGGGTGTGACCGGCAGTCTGGGTGTGGAAGCGGAGCATCTGGCTGGCCGGACTTGTGGCGCCGAACCTCTCCTTCATCAGATGGGCCCAGAGGCGGCGGGCGGCCCGGAACTTGGCCACTTCTTCGAGGAAGTTGGATGAAGCATTGAAAAAGAAGGCCAGCCGTCTGGCAAAGAGATCGATCTCCAGGCCGGCGTCCAAGGCGGCTTGAACATAGGTGCAGCCGTTGGCGAGGGTAAAAGCCACTTCCTGGACGGCAGTGGAACCGGCTTCGCGGATATGATAGCCGGAGATCGAGATGGTATTGAAGGTCGGGGTGTTGGCGCTGCACCAGCTGAAGATATCGGTAATGATCCGCAGACTGGGTCGGGGCGGGAAGATGTAGGTGCCGCGGGCCACGTATTCTTTGAGGACATCGTTCTGGATCGTGCCTTTGAGCTGCTCAGGAGTGACCCCCTGCTTTTCAGCTACCGCCACATACATGGCCAGCAGGACGACGGCCGGGGAGTTGATGGTCATCGAGGTGGAAACCTGATCAAGGGGGATCTGCTCGAAAAGTACTTCCATGTCGGCCAGCGAATCAATGGCCACTCCGACCTTGCCGACTTCGCCAGCACTCAACGGATCGTCT
>CBDVDF010000138.1:0-5365 GCA_965372675.1 uncultured Desulfobacterales bacterium | reverse complement strand
ATAACTCCTTATTTTATGCCAGCCGCATCCCTGAGGATATCGGCTTTAGGGGTCGTTTCCCAGGTGAAGTCGGCGTCTTGCCGGCCGAAGTGACCGTAAGCCGCAGTCTTAAGGTAGATTGGCCGCAGCAGATCCAGTTCCTGAATGATCGCCTTGGGGCGCAGGTCGAAGTGCTCTTTGACCAGTTCGATGATCCTCTCGTCACTTATCTTACCGGTGCCGAAGGAGTTGATGTTAATTGAAACGGGTTGGGAGATGCCGATCGCATAGGCAATCTGGACTTCAAGTTGGGAGGCTATGCCGGCTGCGACCAGGTTTTTGGCCACATAGCGGCCCATGTAGGACGACGAGCGGTCAACCTTGGAGGGATCCTTGCCGGAGAAGGCGCCGCCGCCGTGGGAACCCATGCCGCCGTATGTATCAACGATGATCTTGCGGCCGGTTACCCCGCAGTCTCCTACCGGACCGCCGATTACAAAACGGCCGGTGGGATTGATGAAATACTTGGTATTGCTGTCAATCATCTTTTCCGGCAGCACGGTTTTGACGATCTCTTCCATAACGCCTTCCTTGAGATCTTCATAACTGACGTCCGGTGAGTGCTGGGTAGAGAGAACCACGGCCTCGACTCTTTTGGGCTGCCCGTCCTCGTATTCAATGGTTACCTGGCTCTTGGCATCGGGGCGCAGCCAGGGCAGTTTGCCTGACTTGCGGACTTCCGATTGCTTTTTGACCAGCCGGTGAGCATAAGTGATTGGCATCGGCATCAACACCCTTGTTTCATCGCAGGCATAGCCGAACATCAAGCCCTGGTCGCCGGCGCCCTGGTCCAGATCGACGCCGGTGCCTTCATCAACACCCTGGGCAATGTCGACAGATTGTTTGTCGATACTGGTCAGGACTGCACATGATTGCCAGTCGAAGCCCATCTCTGAAGAGTTGTAACCGATCTCTTTAATGGTTTGCCGAACGATCTGGGGCATGTCCACCCAGGCGTTGGTGGTTATCTCGCCGGCAATAATGACCATGCCGGTGGTGACCATGGTTTCACAGGCCACTCGGGAGGTTTTGTCTTCGGTCAGGATCCCGTCCAGGATGGCATCGGAGATCTGATCGGCCACTTTGTCGGGATGGCCTTCAGAAACAGACTCAGAAGTAAAAAAATGAGAACTCATATATTTCCTCTTAAAATGAGAAATGGATTTCGCTCGGCTGGGCCGATGCACCTAATTAACAAAAGGGCCTATAAATGCCTCCTTTTCAGGCCTAATGTCAAGTAAAATCGTCATAATTGCTTTCTATTCTCTGAATCCTGGCGACCAGCTCCCGGTTGATCGGGACCGGAACGCCAAGCTCCTCCGCCAGGCTGACCAGCGCGCCGTTGATCGCGGCGATCTCGGTGGTTTTTTTGGCCCTGACATCCTGGAGCATTGATGAGATATTGGCAGCAGTTGCCCGACAGACCTCCCTGGTCATTGCCACCGGGTCAGATGAGAGGGAAATGCCAGATCTTTCGGCTACGGCTTTACCTTCCAGGATGGCGGCCGTCATTATCTCTTGAGTTTCAGCAGACTCCAGCAGGGCACCGTTTGGGCAATCGTGGATCGCGGTCAGGGCGTTGATCCCGGCGTTAACTAGCAATTTGGCCCAGATATGGTTGAGGATGTCGGGAACTACTTCTGTTCTGATACCTGCGACAGAAAGGGTGGACGCCGCCCGGTTGATGGCGTCCGTTTTGTTGACTGCTTCCGGTAACTGACCGATTCTGGTGGGGCCTTCGCCCCGGTGCATGACATGGCCGGGGCCAGCCAGTGTGGCTCCCTGGGCGGTAACTCCCAAGGCCCAGGGGATATTGCTTAACAACTTTGGCAGAACAGGCAGGTGGCCGATACCATTCTGCAAGGCCAGGAGCATGGTGTCCGATCCGAAAAAAGGGCGGGCCGCCTCGAGTGCATCGGTAACCCGGGGGGATTTAACGCAGAGCAGGACCAGTTCGGCTCCTTCGATGTTCCGGGGATCCGCAGTAGCGACAATCGGGATCTTTTCTGTCTGTTCGTTTTTCTCGAGGATCAGCCCCTGTCGGGTAAGCAGGCTTGCCCTGGCCGGGTCATGGTCAAGCAACCAGACTTGGTTGGTTTTTCCTAGGCAGGCGGCCAGCAAGCACCCCATGGCGCCGGGGCCGATGATGGCTATTTTCATTTTTTCGAACCGTTTTTATGAACAAGAGAAGGATGCCGGTTCAGTATGATTGACAAAAAAGGCTTGCCCTGCAAGCCCTGAGTATCATCTTTGAGTTGTTGCGGCCAATGGTTGTTATTTGGGTAGGCTTTCATTCGGCGGTTGTTGTGCAAGGCTGGATCTTCCCCTTGGTCGCTTGCCTTCAATTCCAGCAGAAAAGATCAGTTCATCGAAGGATCTGTTCATGGATTTACTGTAAAAATTCTGGAAAATATTTGCGAAAATTAGGGTGACATCTTCACCGACTTCAACATCTACAGCTGGCATTGTTGCCCAGGTCTGTTTTTCGTCCCGGTCGAGGAGAAGATAAATGAAGTTACCGTTATCAATTACCTCCAGAACGGTGCCTTTGATCGTGATCACCTCGGCAGGGGGCTTGATCGGTTCCACCTCGGCGGATTGTTGTTCCTGCTTGTCCTGGCCGCAACCGGGAAGGACGAGGAAAAACGCGGCCATGGCCAAAGGTAGAATAAACTTACGGACTTTCATTATTTGTCACCCTGAGGATAGAAAAGTTGATTTGAAAACGAGGGGGCCAGTTTAATAGGTTCAGGAATAATTGAATAGCAGTTTTTTGTCTTTTACCCCGACCCTGGCGGTGCCGCCTTTGACCAGGCTGCCGAAAAGGATCTCGTCAGAGAGGACATCTCCGATCTCCTGCATGATCAACCGTCGCAGCGGTCGGGCTCCGAAAGCAGGATCAAAACCTTTTTCGGCCAGCCAGCTGGAGGCAGCCGGGCTCAGTTCGATCCTGACCTTTTTCTCTTTCAGCTGATCTTGCAGTTCGCCGATCATTTTTTCAACGATCTTTTTCATCACTTTCTTGTCCAGAGAATTGAAGGTGATGGTGGCATCGAGTCTGTTGCGAAACTCCGGAGAGAACATATTCTTGATCGCTTTCTGTTCACGGCCCTTGTTCTCAGTCGTGAAGCCGATCGCCCGTTCACTCATTTCTCTGGCCCCGGCGTTGGTGGTCATGATCATGATCACGTTGCGGAAATCGGCTTTTCTGCCAGTGTTGTCAGTCAAGGTTGCATGATCCATGATCTGCAGGAGAACACTGAAGATATCAGGGTGGGCTTTTTCGATTTCGTCGAGGAGCAGGATGCTGTATGGGTGTTTCCTGACCGCCTCGGTCAGCAGGCCGCCCTGGTCGAAGCCCACATATCCCGGAGGAGCGCCGATCAGTCGGGCCACGGCATGCTTCTCCATGTATTCACTCATGTCAAAGCGTTCAAAATGGATACCGAGCACTGTTGCCAGTTGTTTGGCTACTTCGGTTTTTCCTACCCCGGTCGGTCCGGCGAAAAGGAATGAGCCGGTGGGGTTGTCTCCCGGCTTCAGGCCGGCCCGGGATCTTTTCACGGAGGTCACCAGGGCGCTGATCGCGTGGTCCTGCCCGTAGATCAGCGCCTTCAGGGCGCCGTCGAGGCCGCGTAACTGCTGGACGTCCGAGCCGGTGGCCCGCCGGGCCGGAGATCTGGTCATCCGCGAAACCACTTTTTCAACGTCCCGGACGGTGATCACCGGGTTCTTGCGGGTCGGACTGGCCAGCCGGAAAGCGGCCCCGACCTCGTCAAGCACGTCGATCGCCTTGTCCGGCAGGAAGCGGTCGGTAATATAGCGGGCGGCCAGTTCGGCGGTGGCCTTAAGGGCGGCGGCCGAATAATGGATGCCGTGATGTTCTTCGTAGCGGGATTTCAGCCCTTTGAGGATAGCGAAGGTTTCGGCCTCGCTTGGTTCTGCAATGTCTATCTTCTGAAAGCGCCGGGCCAGAGCCCGGTCCTTTTCGATATTGTTCTTGAACTCTTCATAGGTCGTGGAGCCTATGCAGCGTAAAGTTCCGGCCTGAAGGGCGGGTTTGAGCAGGTTTGAGGCATCCATGCTGCTGCCGCTGGTCGAGCCAGCCCCGACGATGGTGTGGATCTCATCAATGAAAAGGATGATGTTGGGATCTTCCTCCACACTACTGATCACCCCCTTGAGTCTTTTTTCAAAGTCGCCCCGATACTTGGTGCCGGCCATCAGGCCGCCGAGATCCAGCAGGCGGATCTCGGCCTCTTTCAGGACATCGGGAACCTTTCCTTCATGGATATGCAGAGCCAGTCCTTCGGCGATGGCGGTTTTGCCGACCCCAGGTTCACCGACCAGCAGAGGGTTGTTCTTGCGCCGCCGGCAGAGGATCTGCATGATCCTTTTCAGCTCCTGGCTTCGGCCGATCAGGGGGTCTATCCGGCCTTTGGCGGCCAGTTCGGCAAAGTTGACTGTGTATTTTTCGAAGTCCGACTGCGGGGCCTCCTCGGCCTTGTCGTCATGTTCTTCCCTGATCTCAATACCGGGAGCAGGGTATTCGCTGGAAATGTGTTCGACCACAGTCAGCCGCCGCAGCCCTTCCGATTTGAGGAAATAGACCGCGTATGACTCCGGTTCGGCGAAGATCGAGACCAACACATCCGAGGCATCGACCTCTTGTTTGCCGCAGCTCTGGACATGGGAAATCGCCCTCTGCAGAACCCGGTTAAAACCTATGGTCTGGACCGGGTCTTCGGCCATTTCCTCCTTGATCGAGGTCATGCTGGTATCGAAGAACTTCTCGAGTTTGTTCTTGAGGTTGTCGGTGTTGCCGCCGCACTCCTTGATGACCGCCGTCGCCATTTCCTCATGGAGAAGGGCATAGAGGATATGCTCCACGGTAACATGTTCGTGTCTTCTTTTTTTTGCTTCCCGGATGGCCATGAACAGCGCCATCTCCAGATTGTTGTTGATCATGATCGTCTTGTTCCCGGTTGGTTCAGGCCTTTTCGATCGCGCATTTTAACGGGTGGTCGTTCTTGTGGGCGAGATCGTGAACTATTGCTGATTTGGTTTCGGCTACGTCCCTGGTAAATACCCCGGCCAATCCTTTTCCTTCTTTGTGGATCTTAAGCATTATTTTGGCCGCCTCCTGGTTGTCCTTGTGGAAAACCACCTCCAGGACCAGGATGACGAAATCCATCGTCGTATAATCGTCGTTGAGCAACAGAACTTTGTACATCGGTGGCTCTTCGACTTGCTGACGGGTACTGGTTACGACCAGTCCTTCGTTGTCTCTATGGGTATCGCTCATTGTTAACTATCTGTAATTAAT
>CBDVDF010000137.1:0-5367 GCA_965372675.1 uncultured Desulfobacterales bacterium | reverse complement strand
TAAATTTGGCTACCTGACCGGCAGCTGAACCTTCGGCGGGTCCAGCGCAGTAAAAGATGATTTCCTGATCCATGGCCAAGCCATCGCTTTTCTCCAGCAGTTCCGCAAGGGAGATGGCCCCATCCAAGTGGTACTGGGCGAATTTGTCGTCACTGCCATAGGCACAGACCAGTAAAGCCTGTTCGGCAGCCACTTTACCGCTGGTTTCCTGTACGTCTACTCTGATCACTTCTGCCATGTAGCACCTCACTGTTTTCAGCTTTCGGGGCAGTATTAAATCATGAGCTTCTGGGGACATAATTTAATTCTGTCCCCTCCAAATCATAGTTTATCACAAAAAGCAGCCAAACATAAAAAAGTTGTTCCTGATGCTCAGATCGTCACCGCCAGTCGGTCATTGACTACTATCCCTGTCGGGGATACCTCTGCCCGGCAGGCCAGGGCTAATACTCCTTCGGCAACGGCGGCGGCCAGATTTTCAGCATAGATGGGGTCGATGTCGGCGGCTGGCGCAAAACCTGAGACATTGCCCATCTGGACGCAGAAGATGATCGCGGCCCGGTGTCCTTCCCGGTGTTGGCGCATAAGTTCCAGCAGGTGTTTGCTGCCCCGGGTAGTAACCGCATCCGGGAACATTGCCACTCCTTGCCGGGCCAAAGTGCAGTTCTTTACCTCGATATAGGTCGATTCTGCCGGGCCGCTCAAAAGAAAATCAAGGCGGCTGTTACCGCTCTTGACCTCGGCCCTGATCTCATCGAACGGCAGCAACTCGGAGAAAATGGAGTTTTCGATGGCTTCGCGGACCAGTCGGTTGGTGCGGGAGGTGTTGACCCCGACCCAGCCGTTATCGACCATGACCATTTCCAGGGTGTGGGGATATTTGCGGCCGGGGTTGTCAGATCTGGAGATCATTGCCGGCAGACCTGGGGCGCTGCAGCCCAGCATGCTGCCGGTATTCGGGCAGTGAACGGTCAACTGGCGGCCATCGGCAAGCTCGACGTCGGCCAGGAATCTTTTGTAACGGCGCAGAAGGGTCGCCGGTTGCAGGGGTTGGTCGAATAGCATGATGATAATCTCATTATATATGGTAATATTCCGGTGCTTTAATTTAACAGATCAAAATTAAACCATTGGGCCATAATGAGCAAATCAGAACCGGTTTATCTTATTGACGGCAGCGCTTATATCTATCGTGCCTATCATGCCATCGCGCCGCTGTCCAATAGTGAGGGGCTGCCGACTCATGCCGTTTACGGCTTCATTAATATCCTTCTGCGGGTTATCCGTGAAAAGGAGCCGCGCTACCTGGCGGTGGCTTACGACCTGAAGGGCCCCACTTTCCGGCATGAGATGTATGCTGATTACAAGGCCAATCGTCCACCGATGCCGGAAGATCTGGTCTGTCAGATCCCTTACATCCGGAAGGCGGTGCAGGCCTATAATATCAGGAGTATGGAGGAGAGCGGTTTTGAGGCCGACGATCTGATCGCTTCGGCGGCCAGGCGTCTGGCCAAGGCCGGGCATCAGGTGGTGATCGTTTCCGGTGACAAGGACCTCCTGCAGCTGGTCGATGACCAGACGCTCTTCTGGGACCCGATGAACAACCGGCAGATCGATCAGGATGGGGTTCTGGCCAAGTATGGGGTGCCGGTGACAAGTCTCCTTGATTATTTTTCCCTGGTCGGAGACAGTTCCGACAATATTCCCGGAGTGCCGGGGGTCGGTCCGAAGACCGCAGCCAAGTTGATCAGCGAATTCGGTTCCCTCGATGATCTCTATAAAAGGCTTGGTGAAGTGGAGAGGAAAAAACTGGCCGAAAAACTGGAGATGCATCGTGACCAGGCCTTTATGTCCCGGGACCTGATCCGTTTGAAAGAGGATCTGGATGTGTCTGCTGATCCGGGGTTCTATGCTTTGCCAGAGCCGGATAACGATAAGCTCCGGGAGCTTTTCACCTTCCTTGGTTTCAGTCGGCTTCTGAAAAGCCAAGTCGCAACCCCGTCCCTTGATCGCAAGGGCTATGAACTGGTCAGTGATGAAAAGGGTTTGCGGGAGGCGGTTGCTGTCCTGGTTTCGGCCGGGCTGATGGTTGTTGATACTGAAACCACTGGCCTTGACACCCTGACTGCTGGTCTGGTCGGTATTTCCCTCTGTGCCGGAGCGGATCGGGCCTGGTATGTGCCGGTCGGCCATATCAATGAGACCGGTGAACTTTGCCCAGGTCAGTTGGATTTGGCGGCGGTGCTTGAAATCCTCCGGCCCCTTCTCGAAGACCCGAAATTGCCGAAGATCGGTCATAATCTCAAGTTCGATTACGGGGTTCTGGCCAGCCATGGGGTGACGATGGCCGGCAGTATGTGGGACACGATGATCTGCTCCTACCTGATCGATCCGTCCCGCCGCACCCACAAGCTCGATGACCTGGCCGAAGAGCTTCTCGAGGCCAAACTGACCTCCTTCGCCGAGGTTACCGGCCAGCGTGGCAAGAAGGCGAGTGAAAAAGAGCTGAATTTCGCCACGGTCAGCCCGAAAGCGGCCCGGGATTACTCATGCGAGGATGTCCATGCCGCCTTCCTGCTCTGGGAGCATTTTCGCCCCAGGCTCGAGGAGCTGGATCTCTGGGACCTTTTCTCCGAAGTGGAAAGTGTCATTGTGGTGGTGCTGGCTGAAATGGAAAGGGTTGGAGTGCTGGTCGATGGCGGGGTCTTGAAAAAACTGGCGGTGGAGTTCGCTGACGACCTGGAAGGTCTGGAACGGGAGATCTATGAGCTGGCCGGAGAGAAATTCAATATTGGTTCACCGAAGCAGTTGGCAGAGATCCTTTTTGAGAAACTTAAATTACCTCCGGGCCGTAAGACCAAGACTGGTTATTCCACCGACGCTAAAGTGCTGGAAAACCTGGGCCGCTACCATGACCTGCCGGCGGTAGTGACCAACTACCGCAATCTGGCCAAGCTCAAATCGACTTATGTCGACAGCCTGCTCGAACAGATCCATCCGAAGACCGGTCGGGTCCACACCTCCTATAACCAGGCAGTGACCGCCACCGGTCGGCTGTCGAGCAGCAATCCCAATCTGCAGAACATTCCGATTCGCACCCCGGAAGGGCAGAGGATCAGGAGTGCCTTTGTCGCCGCGCCCGGCCACGTTTTTCTGGCGGCTGACTATTCGCAGATCGATCTCCGGGTCATGGCCCATTATTCAGGTGATCATGCCCTGGTCGACGACTTCAAGGCCGGTCGGGATATTCACCGGCAGACTGCCGCCGAGATCTTCCGGGTCAGCTCCGATTTTATCACTACCGAAATGCGGCGGGTGGCCAAGACCATCAATTTCAGTATCGTTTACGGGATCAGCGCCTTCGGGCTCGCTGCCCGTCTCAACCTGAGTCGCAAGGAAGCGGCCACTTTCATCGAGCGCTATTTCGAGCATTATCCGGGGGTCAAGAAGTTTATGGAGGATGTCGTTGAACAGGTTCGTCGGGACGGCTATGTGACCACTCTCCTTAAAAGGCGACGTCTGCTGCCGGAGATCAACAGCAGCAACCGGATCCAGAGGGAAGCGGCCGAGAGGATCGCCGTCAATACCCCGATCCAGGGTACGGCGGCCGATATTATCAAGCTGGCCACCATGGAAGTGGATCGCCAGCTTAAGAAGAAGAAACTGAAAACCAGGATGCTGCTGCAGATCCACGATGAGCTGGTCCTTGAGGTACCGGAAAAAGAACTCGATATTGTTAGCGAACTGGTCAAGCCGGCCATGGAAAAGGTTATGAAACTTGATGTGCCGCTGGTGGTCAATATCTCGATCGGGGCCAATCTGGCTGAGACCTGATCCGTGCCGGCCGTTTTTTCACCTTGACAGGATATAGTCTGTCAGGCGAACATATAAATAAGAGGAGGTTCTGACGGCCTCCTGACAAAACTTTACAACGAGGAGATCCATGGAAATTCATGACCCTAATCTGCACCTGAAGCTCATTGAAATGTGTGACTGCTACCTGGAAACCGACTTCAAATCTCAGGTTCAGCGAGCGGCAACGGCCAAACCGGGCGATCTCGATGAAGACAGCACCAAATACCTGGCCCTGGCCATTATGTATGCCCTGACCGAGAAGGCCGATAAGCTCAGTTTCAAGAGCAAGAAGGGGCAGGTGACCGTTACCATGAAGCTGGATGGGGACAAGACTTCTCTCAAAGCTCCTTCGGTGGAGATCTTCAAGCGGATAGTTGCAATGATCCGGGCCATCCTCCATCTTGAAGAGGATAATGCCTCGATGCTGCTGGCCCTTGGTCTGCGGGGCGGTCAGGTTGATATCCAGGTGAAGGTCGAAAGGAGTGATAATAAAGAATCGCTGCGGCTCAAGTTTCCCGATCTCGGCCGGTGAATTTTTGGCTTAAACGGTGAACGAAGGGCTTTGCAAGGAGGGAAAGCAATGAAAAGCTGCAGTCTTAACGATTTTATGCAGGAGCTCAAACCCTGGCTGGATAGTGATCATATCAAAGAGGCCTTCATTGATGAAAAAGGTCATTTTGCCTTGATATTTCGGGATGGTATGAAGAACGTCTACGATATCGATGATTGCAATGTAAGCCAGATAAAGGCCGTTCTTGAAGACCTCAAGAGCAAGGGAATCCCGGTCGGTTGAAGCGGCATTGGCGGAATCCAGCGAGATTCTTTTGCGGCCTGAAGGATTGGCTGGGGCGGCTTAAAAAATATTCCGGTTAAGCCTCCGGGATGGAGGAGATGAATGATAGAACTTAGAGGACTCACATGTGAAGTATGCCGAACCGGGGCGCCGCAGGCGACTGAGGAAGAGATGGTCGGTTTCATGGCGCAGATCCCCGATTGGCAGGTCGTTGAAGAGGCTGGCGAAAAGCAGCTGCTCCGGGCCTATAAATTCAAGAATTTCCGCAAAGCGCTAGCCTTCACCAACCTGGTCGGCGAGATCGCTGAAGAGGCCGGTCACCACCCGGCCCTGTTGACCGAATGGGGCATGGTGACGGTGCGCTGGTGGACCCATAAGATCAACGGGCTGCATAAGAATGATTTTGTGATGGCGGCCAAGACCGATCAATTGCTTAAGTGAAGCATCCCTCTGTCGGCTGACGCCTAACTATTTATATCGGCTTACGCTCAGCTGGTCTGGCTATGTGAGCGGTTTTGGATTTGTATGTATTTTTTAGATAAAATATAATATTATCCGTAGTTTATGTTGTTAATTTTTTAAACTGATAATCGTTACCAACAAGTATTCCCCCGTATTAATTAAGTGTTCATCAGGTATTGAAAAACCCTCCCACAGAACTAATATTGTAAACATAATTTCCATATATAGGTCCATATGCAGAACAATACTCTCAGGGC
>CBDVDF010000136.1:0-5375 GCA_965372675.1 uncultured Desulfobacterales bacterium | reverse complement strand
TAGCGGGAGATCAGACAAGATGGACGAAAAACAGACAACTCACTTCAGAGAAAAGCTTGAGAAGATGAGCGATGATATCCTCAGCGGGGCCGACAAGACCATTTCTGAAATGACCGACCACAGCGACAATTATCCGGATCCCACCGATCGTGCCGCCGCAGAATCGGACCGCAGCTTCGAACTGCGGATCCGTGACCGGGAAAGAAAGCTTCTCAGCAAGATCAAAGAGGCCTCTGAGCGAATCGACAACGGCACCTACGGGATATGCGACGAATGTGGTGACGATATCGCCAACGAGCGTCTTGAAGCCAGACCGGTCACTACCTATTGCATCGACTGCAAGACCCGCCAGGAACAGGAAGAAAAATCTAAGGCCTAAAGAATGCCGGAACTCCGCAAAGACCCGATCCTCGGACGATGGATCATCATCTCCACGGAACGCGGCAAGCGTCCGACCGACTTCATGGTCGAGGAGAGCCCGAGCAAAGGCGGCTTTTGCCCCCTCTGTCCCGGCAACGAAGCAACAACCCCCAAAGAGGTTCTCAGCTACGGACGTGAGAGCCAGATCCCCGATGATCCCGGCTGGACCCTGCGAGTAGTACCCAATAAATACCCGGCCCTGGTTATTGAAGGAGACCTCGATAAAGAGGGCGAAGGGATCTACGACAAGATGAACGGCATCGGGGCCCACGAAGTTATCGTCGAAACCCCCGACCACAATGCTTCATTTTCCCACCTGCCCCCCGAAAAGATGATCCAGGTATTCTGGGCTTTTCGTGACCGGATCCTCGATCTGGAGCGTGACCCGCGTTTCAAATACGCGATGATCTTCAAAAATTACGGCCGGGCCGCCGGGGCCTCCCTTGAGCATTCCCACTCCCAACTTATAGCCCTGCCGATCTTGCCCAGGATGATCGTTTCCGAACTGGAGGGCAGCAAAAAATATTACGGTTATAAGGACCGCTGCATCTTCTGCGACATCATCCGTCAGGAGATCAAGAAAGATGTCCGGGTCATCTGTGTTAATGAACATTTCATCGCCATAGAGCCTTACGCGCCACGCTCACCTTTCGAGACCTGGATTCTGCCGATCCACCATTCCTCGTCCTATGTAACTATGGATGATCAGCAGATGGCATCTCTGACCGCCATCTTCTCCGAAGTCATGCGCAGAATTGATGCCTGCATTCCCAATGTTCCGTACAATTTTGTTCTGCACACCTCACCTTTACGCTCAGAACCGCTGAAATATTTCCACTGGCATTTCGAAATAATGCCCAAGCTTACCTCCATCGCCGGTTTTGAGTGGGGCTCAGGTTTTTACATAAACCCGGTACCTCCCGAGGAGGCCGCCAAATTCCTGAAAGAAGTTGAGATAGCCTAGTGCCTCGTAAAACATAAAGTGTCGCAATATTGCGCAGAGATTTGGCGTGCCAACAAGGCGCGACTGTCGGCGCATAGCAGCGCTATGTGACAGAAGTCGTAACGCGGTTGGCGCGTTAAATAACAAGTAAGATGCGTCGGTTTATGGTTTATGCGGCACTAGTATCCGCTCCGGGGAAAAGCCGTTTTGTCGACCAATAAAAGAGGCTCAGGCAAATGAAAAAGATCCTAGTTGTAGACGACGAAGACAGTATCCATCTTCTTTACAGGGAAGAACTGGAAGAGCAGGGTTTCGAGGTTCATTCAGCCATGTCCGGCGAAGATGCCCTGAAGATCATCCCCACCCTGAATCCTAATCTGGTCATTCTCGACATCAACATGCCGGGCATGAACGGCATAGATGTGCTGCGCAAGATCAAAGAGGAGGACGCCACCATGCCGGTCATTCTCAGCTCTGCCTATCAGGAGTTCAAGCAAGACCTCTCGTCATGGGCCTCGGATGACTTTGTAGTCAAATCAGCCGATATGAGTGAGCTTATAAAATCAGTATTTCGCCACGTTCGAGTTTTAATAATTACAGGACAGACTAACCACCAACGACTCCAATACCCTTACCTGTTGAATCGACGATCACCCCGACAACTGTCCGGGTCCGCAAAACATATCCGCTAATGAAAGACATCCAGAGCCAGCCCGATCACCGGCGTATCAATATCAAGAAGGTCGGGATCAAAAACGTCTCCTATCCGATCACCGTCCTCGACAAATCCAACCAGCAGCAAAGTACGGTCGCTACCTTCAACATGTACGTCAATCTGCCCCATCAGTTCAAGGGCACTCATATGAGCCGCTTTGTCGAGATCCTGAACCGTTTTCACGGTGCCATCAACCTGAAAAGTTTTCATGTCATCCTCGAGGAAATGAAGGAACTCCTGCAGGCCGAAGAGGCCCACGTCGAAATAGAATTCCCCTACTTCCTCAAGAACAAGGCCGGTCAAGGCAAGGTCGACATCAATGAGTACACCTGCAGGATGCACGGTTCCCTCGGCAGCGAGGACGACCTGATCCTCAACATCCAGGTGCCGATCTATCCGCCCCTGCCGAGCCAGACCGGTGACAGCCTCCCCAGGTTTCTCGGTAAATGGGGGATCGCCGATATCAATCTCCGCTTTAAACATCTGGTCTGGATCGAAGATCTGATAAAAATAGTTGAAGAAGTAACTTCCCATAACCTGGATTGTCATGACCTGCCCTGCGAGGCCGCTGAAAAATATCTCTCGGTAGAAAGCATCACCAAAGCGATCGGCGAGAAACTTGCGGAACAGAGAGACCTTAGTTGGTTCAAGGTCACGGTCAAAAACCTGGCCGAAGGGTTCAACACTTTTGCAACCCTTGAAGGACCTTGAGGAGGAGTCAGAATAACTGCTATCTCCACCTTTCTCCTGCATTCCGGAGTCTCGCAGAGCTCGCTTACCTGAATACTGAATAGTGGATTCCATCATAGGGATGAAGACCAAATACGACAGGACTACTTCTTGCGCAGCAGAGAATTAAACCCTGAGAGAGCCTTAATAAACACGCAAATTAATAAAGAGAGAACCGGATAACATGCAACAGGAACTTCTTTTTGAAATAGGCACCGAAGAGCTTCCGGCCGGATATATCCAGCCGGCCATCAGCAGTATGGCAAAGATGGTCACCAGTCAACTGGCCGAACTCGGCCTGCCCCATGGCGAGATCAGGACTGCCGCCACCCCCAGACGACTTACCATCAGCGTCAGCGACCTGGCCGCAGGCCAGGAGGACAGCCGGGAAGAGGTAATGGGCCCACCGAAAGCAGCCGCTTTTGACAGCGACAACAAACCGACCAAGGCGGCCGAAGGTTTTGCCCGATCGAGGGGAGCCTCTCTGGACGACATCCAGATCGCCAAAACCGCCAAGGGTGAATACCTGATGGTCGTGGTCGAAAAGAAAGGCGAAAAGACCGAAACGCTGTTACCTGAAGTGCTGAGTACGGTCATTCAGCGCTTAACCTTCCCCAAATCAATGCGCTGGGGTTCAGGCAAGGCCAGTTTCGCCCGGCCGATCCAATGGATCGTTGCCCGTTACGGCGACCAGATCATCCCCTGTGAGGTCAATGAGGTACGGAGCGGCTCGTCAACCCGGGGCCACCGTTTCATGGCCCCAGAGAGCCAGGAAGTTAAAGGCTTTGATAATTACCTTGATACTCTCCGTAAGGCCCATGTCATTGCCGACCTGGCAGAGCGTCGGGCCGCAGTTGTTAAAGAGATCACCAGGGCGGCTGAAGAGGCCGGCGGCAAGATCAGGGCCGATGAAGAACTGATCGATACCGTCACTAACCTGGTTGAAGAACCCCACGCGGTCTGCGGCTCTTTCGATGAGAAGTTTCTGGGCCTGCCCGAAGAAGCGCTGATCACCTCGATGCGCGAGCATCAGAAGTACTTTGCCGTGGTGGACGATGAGGGCAAATTGATGCCGAACTTTATCGCCGTCAACAACACCGACACCAAAGACCACGCCCTGGCCGTCGAAGGTCACCAGCGGGTTCTGAGAGCCCGACTTGAAGATGGGTTGTTCTTTTTTAATGAGGACAAGAACCGCAAGCTGGAAGATCATGTTGCCAATCTGTCCGGGGTAGTATTTCAGGCTGGTCTCGGAACCATGCTGGAAAAGACCGGCAGAGTAACAAAACTTGCCGGCTGGCTGGCCGGACAAGTAGCTCCGCAAGCCGAGGAAAACAGCAAGCGCGCCGCCCATCTGGCCAAGGCGGATCTCCTGACCGAAATGGTTAATGAATTCCCTTCCCTGCAGGGCACCATGGGCCGGGATTATGCCCTGCTTGACGGCGAATCAGCGGAAGTGGCCCAGGCCATTGCCGAGCATTACATGCCGGTGAGAGCCGGCAGCAGTCTGCCTGCCTCTGACCCGGGCGCCATTGTCAGCCTGGCCGACCGGATCGACTCCATTGCCGGCTGTTTCGGGATCGGCAAAAAACCGACCGGCAGCACCGATCCTTACGGCCTGAGACGCCTGTCCCTCGGCTTGTTGCACATCATCGAAAACCAGGGCTACTCCATGTCGATCAAGGATTTAGCCGACAAGGCCCTGGAACTGTACGGTGATAAAGTAACCGTTGAAGCAGCGGAGGCCAAAGCGAACACCTTTGCCTTTATCGAAGACCGCTATGTTAATGACCGGGTAGCCCAGGGCATGAACCCTGCAGCGGTTGAGGCAGTAACTTCGGTGAATTTTGATGACCTGATCGACTGTGATCACCGGATCGCAGCCTTGATGGCGGTCCAGGGAGAAGAGACCTTTACCGTCCTGGCTGGTTCCTTTAAACGGGTGAAGAACATCACCAAAGATTTTTCTGATCTGGCCGATGTCGATCAGGACCTATTGGTAGAAGAGGCCGAGAAGAACCTCTACCGGATCTTACAGGAAGTCAAAGCCGAAGCGGCGCCTCTGTTTGCAGAGAAAAATTATCAACAGGCCATGGGAAGCATTCTCAAGATGAAGGAACCGATCGACCTCTTCTTCGACGAGGTCATGGTCATGGCTGATGACAAAAAAATTAAGACAAATCGCCTCAGGCTCTTAACCGATATCTCAAACCTGTTCCTAAAGATCGGTGATTTCTCAAAGATGTCCTGATTTGAAGTGCCTAAAGTTATAAGTGCCTAAAGTACTTAAAGTTGGTGGTAGCTACGATTGACATTAGAACCAAGCGATAGGGGCGACGCTCGGAGATGACCTCTATCCATGGCGAGACAAATCGAGCCTATCGACCGGCCTCCTCTTCGGCCAGACGTTTCTCGACCTCTTGCCTTTCTTCAGTGGTCAGGGCCTTGTAGCCCCGTAAATAGGGCCAGCCAAAGCCCCAACGAAAGTACATCGGCAGATAGGGGGTGCCACCGAACCAGACCCCTACTCTCATCAGGGCGGCCGTCTTCGGTGCTCCCACCTCTGCG
>CBDVDF010000135.1:0-5379 GCA_965372675.1 uncultured Desulfobacterales bacterium | reverse complement strand
ATCAAACATCCAATTTGGCGAAGGCGGCGCCGGGTCATACTCGGACGGTAAGCTCTTTTCCCGGCGAAATTATAATACGAGCTATGTCAACCGGGTGTTGCGGACTTTTGTTGAATTCGGGGCGCCTCCAGAAATTGAGTACATCAGCAAACCCCATCTGGGCACTGATCTGTTGTGCAAGATAGTTCGTAATATCAGGCACCATATCCTTGAGAGGGGCGGGGAGATCTTTTATGGCGCCAAAATGACCGATATCCTGATCTCGGAAGGTAAGGCCGCCGGTATTGTCATTAATGGTCAGCAGGAATATCTTTCTTCAAGCATCTATATTGCCTTGGGACATTCGGCCCGTGACACCTTTGAGATGCTGCATGAAAAAGGGGTGGCGGTTGAGCCGCGGCCGATCTCGGTCGGGGTGAGAATCGAGCATCCGGTTGAAACGATTAATCTTATGAGATATGGAGATAAGTATAATAATTTCATCGGCTTAGGGGCTGCCGCCTATTCTCTGAACTACACCGATCGAAAGATCAAGCGGGGGGTTTATACCTTCTGTATGTGCCCAGGCGGAGAGGTGGTTAATGCCTCGTCCGAGCAAGGCTTGCTGGTTTTAAACGGTATGAGTTACTCGCGCCGGTCATCATCATTTTCAAATGCGGCCTTGATCGTCACCTGTCATGGTGATGATTATAGCTCAACCGGTCCATTGGCCGGTATAGAGTTTCAAAGGGAGATTGAGCGCAGGGCCTTTAAGGCGGGCGGGGGGAGCTGGTCCGTGCCAGCCCAGAACCTGCTGGATTTTTTAGCTGGGAAAAGTTCCAGCCGCTTAAATGAAAACTCGTATAAGATGGGAGCTGTGCCTGCCGATCTGCATGAGATCTTTCCAGGGTTTATAGTCGAGCAGCTGGTGGCCGCCTTTAATAAATGGCAGGCAGAAGTTCCCTTATTTGTCGCCGATCAGGCGATCTTGTTGGGGGCGGAAACCAGGGCTTCATCGCCGGTGCGGATCACCCGCAATGAAAAATATGAATCGGTAAACACAAAAAATCTATATCCAATCGGAGAAGGTTCAGGCTATACCGGCGGCATAACGAGTTCTGCCGCGGATGCGATCAGGGCTGTATCCTTTTCAATAGGCTCAGGGAGCGGGTGAAAGAATATGCAAGACAAGAACGATAATGAAAAAGGCATGATGGCTGAAGCTTTGCGCGATAAGGCCAAGCGGGAAAAATCCTATCGGGAAAGGGCCTTAAAACTGTTTCCCTGGGTCTGCGGCATCTGCTGCCGGGAGTTTGCCGGCAAAAAACTCCAGGAACTGACGGTCCACCATAAGGACCATAATCATGACAACAACCCGCCCGATGGCAGCAATTGGGAGCTGCTGTGCATCTACTGCCATGACAATGTCCACTCCCGGACCCTTGATGACGAGCATGGTAGTGGTGGTGAGGAAAGCGATCAGGATGGTGCGGCCACCCATCAGCCGTTTGGGGCCCTCGCCGCTTTGTTGAAGAAGTAGCAGCAGCGACACTGCTTACAGTATTAAAGACTCGGCCCAGATCTATTTGTCTGGCCGATCATCCATCCTGTTTTTTCAAATACTTCAAAACAACCGCTAAACCAGCTGAGAGCAGACAAAGAATTGCCGCCAGGGAAAAGGCTGCTCCGTAACTACCAGTCAGGACTTTGGCGTAATTGCCGGTGGCGATCCCGGCCACCCCGGCAATCCCGTAAGAGGTGAAGACCCAGCCATAGTTGGCGCCAAGGTTCCTGGCGCCAAAAAGATCAGCGGTGGCGGAAGGAAACAGGGCGAAATTACCGCCAAAGTTAAAACCCACCAGGGCTGCGGCGATACTGAGCGACATCTCGGTCGTCATCCCGGCCAACATAAACATCACAATTGCCTGCAGAACGAACATGATCACAAAGGTTCCGGTGCGCCCGATCCGGTCGGAGACAAAACCCCAAACCACTCGGCCGATCGCATTAAAGATGGCAAGCAACCCAACTGCCGCCGCCCCTTTCATCATGATAGCGCTGGTTTCTGAGTCAGTGAGAACGGTGCCTGCCTCGCGGGCCGCACTTAACAGTTGTTCTCCAGCAAAAACCTTGATAATGCCGATGACCATCAGGCCTGCCATGGCCCCGCTGAAAAACATCAGCCACAAAAGATAAAAAGCTGGCCGCCGCAGGGTTTCCTGCCAGGTGGAATCTGGCAGTACCGGCCCACCGCCAGCGGCAGGGGCAGGCGTGGGAGGATTGCGCAGCAGTAGCGCACCGCCGGTTATTGCCACGATACAGACGATGCCGTGGATAATGAAAAACGGGAAGATGCCCTGGTTATCGATATAGCCGAGTGCCCCCCAGGTCCGACTGAACAGATAGGCTCCCAGGCCGAAGCCGGCCACCGCGATGCCGCTGACCAGGCCTTTCTGATCCGGGAACCATTTAACCAGGGCCGCGATCGGACATACATAGGCAAAGCCGATCCCTGCTCCGGCCATAAAACCGATGGTCCCCCAGAGCAATAACAGCCGGTCCATTTCCGCCATTTTGCCCACATACTGATTGCCCAGCATAATGCCGGCGACAATGCAGGTGGTCATAATACCCATGGGCGCGTAACGGACAATAACCGTCTCTTCTTCATGGTGGCCGAAAAAGGCATGAAATAGCATGAGCAGCAGCAGCGTAACCACCCCGGCAAAAAGGGCATGGGCCAGGTAGAAGACAATGGCGTTGGTCATCAGCCCGGCATAGATAAAACCGAGTCCCATCAAGCAACCGCCAATGATCGCCGGCACCCGAGGTCCTTTGATATCCTGGACCCGGCCGGCAATGACCATAACCGCGGCAAAACTTAAGATACAGATCGAAAAGGCATATTTGAGAATGCCCTGCTGTTTGGCCCGTTCCTTTAGGGCCGCGGTTTCATCTTGCACCAGCACATATTCACTGGTTAGCACTTCCTCTCCGGCCATTTTCAGTTGCAGCTGTTGCTCGGTGATTACCGGAGGAAAGATATTGGCGGTTAGAGGTTCCCAGAAAATGCTGTAACCATAAACCGTACCCAGAACGAGCTGGACGATGATCGCTCCGAGCAAAACCTTGTATTTTGCCCATTGGTCGGGGGCGGCTGCATCTGCTGAAGTTATTGCGGTCATCTGGATCACCCCTGGAAAAGTTTGCGACTAAAACCATAGCTGCCGTATCAGATTAATTTGTCTCACAGCTGGAGGGGAAAATTCAAGATAAAAGGGGAAATGGTGATTTGTCTTATTGTGTTGAGCTATAAAACAAAAAAATCTGCAAAGGGAGGGCACCTTTGCAGATTTTAAAGCATAAACGCGCCTTATTCGGCCTAAGACTTGGCGGCGATGGCGCAGATGCGGGCAAACTCTTCAGCATCCAGGCTGGCGGTGCCCACCATTAAGCCAGCCAGTCCGGCAAGGTCCAGGTAGCTGGATGCATTGCCGGCATTGATGGAGCCCCCGTAAAGGATGGGGCTGTGCGGGGCCAGGGACTGGATTTCGCTGATCGCCTTCTGGACCGTTTCGGTGGATTGGGGGGTGTCAATGCCGATGGCCTCAACCGGTCCATAGCCGATCAGCAATCCCTGCAGATCCTCCTCCTCGATGGCCGCCAGTTGCGCTCTGGCATAGGGCTCGTCAAGGCAGACGATTGCTTGAATGTCGGCGGCCCCGGCCTCGCGGACCTTGTTGGCAACCTCCTGGTTTGTTTCATTGAAGTAGCGCCGTCGTTCCGAATGGCCGAGGATGGCAAACTCGACCAGGTCCCGGGCCATTTCCGCCGCCACTGCTCCGGTATAGGAGCCCAGGGGGAAGGGGGATAGATCCTGGATCGCCAGAGTGATGGTTGGGTCCCCGTGCTGCTGCAAGAGCTGCCACAGGGGGGCAAGATGGATCGTCGACGGAGCGATGATCACCCTGAGCTTGTCGAAGGGGGCGGGGCGGTACAATTTCAAGAACTCTTCCAACCAGCTTTCCGCTTCGGTCAGGGTCTTGTGTGACTTCCAGTTTGCCAGTACATATTTTGTCATAACTTTCACCTTGCCCCCTTCCCCTTCGACCCCTTCGTCAAGCTCAGGAGCCGGTATGTCGCTCGTCTATCGTGGTTTGATTTCACTTTCATTTCTAGGCAGGACGCCGGTTAAGAGCGGGGCTGTCGCCAGATGGTGTTTGAGGAAATGGTTCTCAGATAGAGGCGTTCCACCTTTTGTCTGGCCCACGGGTTCCTGCGCAGGAGCTTGAGGCTTGAGTTGATGGTGGGGTTATTGGTGAAGCAGGCGATGGGGATCTTCTCGCCCAGCCTTTGCCAGCCGTAGTGCGCAACCAGGCTGGTGATGATCATCTCCAGGGTGATACCGTGCAGCGGGTTGTTGGCCTGGGGTGTACTCATACCGGCTCTGCTGCCAGGGTCAGGTGGAGCTCGCGCCCCACCCAGGCATCGGTAGCTGCGTAGCTGATCTGGTGTGGCTCAAGGAGGTCCTTGGCCCAGTTGGAGGTCTGTGCTCCCTTTGAGATGCGAAAGCCCAGGAGTACGGCGGCCAGGCCGCGCAGGCCATGGTTCTTGATACCTGATTTTTTGGCAAGATCGCTCAGTTCCACAAATCCTGCAGCCTTGAATGGGGACAGCTTATTGAGTTCGCGGATATCATAATCCAGAGCCACCCCGGCCTTGATGATGGCCGGATCGGCCAGGATCTCGCGCAGGGGTTTGGCAAGTCCCAGTTGTTTGAGCTGGAAGATGAAAACTTCCGTCCCGCTGGCCAGCTGCAGGAGTGAAGGCAGGTAGCTCTCCCCCTTGGTGTAGGCAGGCCGGGTTTCCGTATCAAAACCAAGCAGGTCGTGGCCAGCAAGTCTGGTTATTGCCGCCTCCAGTTCAGCTCCGGTTCGCACCACGCTCACCGGTCCGGTCCAGCCCATCATCGGGCAGGCGTTGATCTCATCCTTGCTCATTCGCCGGTCAAAGCCCGGTCGGTCTGTTGCACTGTGATTCATGGGTCTGGTGATCCTTCTTTGTTTCTAATCGTGTAGGGGTGGGTGTCGCCAATGACCGGGCTATAATAAGATGGTTTGCTTCTTTTCGCACCTTGAGAATTCCGGGGCGGTTATTTGTCTGACAAATATTTTTTATTATCCCGGAATCTCGGGTAAACTGTCAGGGTTTGAATTATCGGGATACAATTGGCTCCTGTTCGCAGTAAATAAGAGGTTGTTCATGAAGAAGATCACGATCTGCATCCTGGTTGTTGCCTTTGCTGTTATAACGGCTGATCCGGCCTCGGCCTGGTTCTGGGATCAAAAGAAGGTCGAGTCTCCCGAGATTACCAGCGCAGTTAAGCAAGAGACAACGGAA
>CBDVDF010000134.1:0-5381 GCA_965372675.1 uncultured Desulfobacterales bacterium | reverse complement strand
GTTTACTCTCGGGAGGCCAACTTTCGTGTTATAAATGTGATTATAATGTATGATAAACTTCGTTTGAGACATATATGAAAGACAGAATATCTACACAGGATGAGATGAAATACACCAACAAAATAAGCCAATGGCTCGCTCTTTTGACTGCCGCTTTTATCGGTGCCCAAATGGCGACGATCATCTTCAGCGGCGAAGGGTTTTGCCTGAACCAGGGCTGTGAAGTGGTCGAAGCTCTTACCAGAGTCTCCCCTTTAATAATAAACCTGGCCGGCCTGCTGTTCTTTATCAGCCTGTTTGTCAGCTGCCGCTGGCTACGTGGCGGGCCCCATCCCCAGCTGAGTTGGACCTCGCTGCTACTCCTGACCGGTCTGGCCGCCGAAGGTGTTCTGGTCAGCTACCAGCTCTTCGTCATCCACACCTTATGCTCTTACTGCCTGATCATCTTCACGGTTATCCTGATCCTCAATATCATTAACGGCCGCAAGCAGATGCTCATGGGACTGGCGGTTTTTATCGCATCGCTTATCGCCTTCAGCAGCCTTAACTTCGGCCAGTCGCAGAACTCACTGAAAACACAGAGCCTGTTATCGGGGACCTTCGCCAAGACCAGCTGCATTGCCCCGGAAAATCAGCTCTACCTGTTCTTTTCGGCCAATTGCCCCCATTGCCAGACCGTGATCCAGGCCCTTGAGAACTGCAACAGCTGCGAAATGCACTTTAACCCGATCGAGCCGATCGATTCCCTCGACCATCCTGAGCTACAACACTTCCCCGACTACGACCCGTCCCTGAATCGTTTGATCCTGTCGCTCCTGGGGATCAAAACCATTCCGGTAATGATCATTGAGAAGGCGAACGGTTTTTCATTGATCAAAGGGGAAGATTCGATCATGTCTTATATCAACCAGGTATGTTTCAACAATTCCGAGCATAATTTATACGAGGGGCAGTCTTCCTCCTCCGAAGATCCTTACGGTTATACCAACGAGCAAAACCAGGAAGGTGAATGTGAAATTGAGGTTGAATGTCCCGAACCGGAGCAAAGCACAAGCTCCAGCGAGTAAAGAGAGGTAGCTGAATGCTCGAAAATATCATTCTCTGGTTGATCATTGGCGTTGCAGCCATCTTCAGCGGCCGTACAGCCTACCGGACCCTGACCGGCAAATCCAGGGGCTGTGGAAGTTGCAGCGATTGCGATGCCGCTCCTCCCCCACAGCAGAGCATCCCGGACCTTACCGGCAAGAAGAACGAGGATGAGGAAGAAAAGCAACCGTAGATATAATTACTTGTAACCATTTCCAGACTGCACATCAACAAAGGGGGACAAGATGCCCAGGAAAATCACCATGCATAACCAGTTCAAATCATTATAAAGGCTTGCTCTCTCAACCAACAAAAAAGGCCGCCCGGTTAATACCCGGCGGCCTTTTCTTTGTCTTTGATCCTGCTCTTGAGCTTATTTGAGATCGCCCAAGGCCTTTTTGAGACGCTTCATCCCCTCTTCTATAACATCCATCGAAGTCGCAAAAGAGAAGCGGATAAAACGGTCGGCGCCAAAGGCAACGCCGGGCACGGCAGCCATCAGGGCCTCTTCCAGCAGGTAATCGGCCAGGTCCAGAGAGCCCTCCATCTTCTTGCCATTAAAACTGCGGCCGAAATAGGCTGAGATATTGGGAAAGACATAGAAGGCGCCGCTGGGCTTTACACAGGTAACTCCATCGATATCTGCCAGGGCCTTGAGAATAAAGTCAAGACGGGGAATAAAAGCCTCCTTCATCTGGCCGGGGAAATCCTGGGGACCGGTAACCGCTGCCAGCGCAGCCTTCTGGGCAATAGAACAAGGATTGGAGGTAGACTGGCTCTGGATCTTGTTCATCGCCGAGATGATGTGCTGGGGCCCGGCCGTATAGCCGATCCGCCAACCGGTCATCGCGAATGACTTGGATACTCCGTTCAGGACCAGGGTCTGGTTGATCAGGGTCGGATCGACATCAAGGATATGGGGCAATTCGTCTGCATAGGTAATTGTATCGTAAATATCATCGGTAATGATCACCCAGTTACCAGCCTTGGCCATTTTACCGATAGCCTCAAGGGCTGCCCTGGAGATCACGGAACCGGTGGGATTTGAGGGACTGTTAATGATGATACCCCGGGTCTTGTCGGTGACATACTTGGCCAGGACATCTGCTTCCAGGTCAAAGTCCTTTTCTTCGGTAAGCGGCACGATCACCGGAGTAGCTCCGGCCAACTGGATGATGTCCGGATATGAAACCCAGTAAGGGGCCAGGATCAGGACCTCGTCTCCCGGACCGAAGAGGGCCTGGGCCATATTATAGAGCCCGTGCTTGCCGCCACAGGCAACCTGGATCTGTTCAGGGGTATACTGCCAGCCATGATCATCAGCAAAACGGCTGGCAATGGCTTCACGTAATTCCGGGATACCGGGTACGGCCGTATAGCGGGTAAAACCGGCATCGATCGCGGCTTTGCCGGCATTTCTGACATGCTCCGGGGTGTCGAAATCTGGCTCACCGACACTGAAATTAAGAATGTCCGCCCCGGCGGCCTTCAGGGCCTTGGCCTTGGCATTAACTGCCAGAGTCGGAGATGGTTTGATCTGTTGTACCCTTGCCGCCAGATTGATCTTTGCTTCCATAACTTTTCCCGTTTACCGCCCGTCCCTGGACTTTTAAGATTTGCAAAAAAATGCCCCTGGATCATTTGCCCGGGGCTTATTCCTAATCTGTATTCATATACCCCAACTTCCTGGAGTCAACAAGCAAATCCATGCGATAGATTTCAAGCCAACTTTCATAGTTGTAATAACCGATTGAAGATAGGTGAATTTCGTAATTCAGAAGAAAACTGCCAAAAATCTCTGCCATTCTGACTC
This sequence comes from uncultured Desulfobacterales bacterium, assembly GCA_965372675.1. Classification (GTDB taxonomy): domain Bacteria; phylum Desulfobacterota; class Desulfobulbia; order Desulfobulbales; family JAGXFP01; genus JAGXFP01. The sequence continues at coordinate 2,482 of CBDVDF010000134.1, read as the reverse complement.
CTGACTTCTGGATTCTGAGTTCCAACAACTATCCTGAATGGCAGCAAGCGTAATCAAAGCACGAAATTTCATACAAATACATAAAATTACAAAGTTGCAATTTTAATAATATACTTCTTGGAGAAAAAGACCCCTGGCGGGAGCCGTAGGCCCTGCCGCGGAGCGGTCTTTTCCCTCAAGGACCGAACAGAAATCATCAAAGCTCATCCGGCCTGATCCGACCTCAAGGACGGTACCGACAATATTACGGACCATGTGGCGCAGGAAACCGTCCCCAGCGATCTCAAACCTGACCGGCAGAGGCAGACCCTCTCCAATGATCAATTCGGCCCTGGTGATCTTCCGAACCGCCCCCCTGCCGCCGGTATATTCAGGGTCACGGGAACCGGCGGCCTCAAAACAGCCGAAATCATGCTCACCGATCAGTTGGGCCAGACAAGGCCGCATCGCTTCGAAATCCAGAGCATGGCGGATATGATGGTTATAAAGTCGTTCTGTGGGCAGACAGATGCCTCCGACCAACAGTTGATAGACATACAACTTGCCAATGGCACTGATCCGGGCATGAAACTGCGGATCTTTATCCTCAACCGCCAGGATCCGAATATCTTCCGGCAGCATACTGTTCAGGCCCTTCAACAGACCGTCACAGGGGATCTTGCTTTCGGTCTCAAAACTGGCCACCATCCCCAGGGCATGCACCCCGGCATCGGTCCGGCCGGCCCCGTGCAAAGCAACCGGCGCATCGGTTATCCGCGCCAGTCTTTGCTCGATGGTCTCCTGGATGGTCGGCTGATCTGTCTGTCTTTGCCAGCCGGCGTAATCAGTGCCGTCAAAGGCCAGCTTCAAGATGATATTGCGCATCGATCAGGGAAAGAGCGGCACGACAGTAAGCCCTTCGCTCTCGGCAAATCCGCACATCAGGTTCATGTTCTGAACTGCCTGCCCGGCTGCGCCTTTGATCAGATTATCAATCGCCGAGATGATCACCAGCCGACCGGTCCGGGGGTCTGCCTTGAAACCGATATCACAAAAATTACCGCCCCGGACATACTGGGTGGCGGGATAGGTTCCGGCCGGGCAGAGCCGGACGAAATATTCATCAGCATAAAAATTATCGTAAGCGTCAGCGATCGCGGTAGGATCAGCTCCTTCATGAAGGTTCGCGTATATGGTGCTGAGAATCCCCCGGGAGATCGGCAGCAGATGCGGAGTGAAGGAGATAGTGATCGGCTGACCGGCCAGCAGGCTTATTTCCTGCTCTATCTCGGGGGTATGCCGATGCTCAGCAACTTTATAGGCCCGGAACCCATCCGCCACTTCACAGAACAGGCTGCCGACCTGGGCGGCCCGACCGGCTCCCGATGTACCCGACTTGGAATCGGCAATGATGGTTTTGGCATCGATCAGCCCGGCCTTGATCAGCGGCGCAGTCCCGAGGATGATACTGGTCGGATAGCAACCGGGATTGGCAACCAGCGAGCTTTCCTTGATCTTCTCCCGGTAGAGCTCTGGTAAGCCGTAAACTGCCTGGCCAATATATTCCGGCGCCGAATGGGTCTGGTACCATTCTTCATAAACAGCCGCATCGTTGAGCCGGAAATCGGCCGACAGATCAACCACCTTGGCGCCTGCTTCCAAGAGCTGCGGGACGATATTCATCGCCGTCTGGTGCGGTACGGCGGTAAAAAAGAGATCCGCCCGACCAACAAGTTCTTCCGGACCAAGATTCTCCAGGACTATCTCTACTGAACCTCGAAGGTTCGGAAAGACATCAGCAAGCTTCTGGCCGGCGAACTGCCGTGAAGTTGCGACGGTCAATTCAACTCCCGGATGACGACTGAGGATCCGGGCCAGTTCTTCACCGGTATAGCCGGAAGCCCCGACAATTCCTATTTTCAGCATTTAAATTACCTCTTGATATATAAAACTGCGGTGAAGTCTGATCTTGAACAAAAAAATGGGGAAGCACGATACGAGATCGCCTTCCCCATTGAATGGACTGCTGTAAAAATTGCAGATTAACGCTTGGAGAACTGGAACCTCGCACGGGCACCTTTCTGACCGTACTTTTTCCTTTCCTTCATTCTCGGGTCACGAGTCAAAAAACCAGCCTTCTTGAGAGAGAGGCGATTTTCGGGGTCAACGTGCAAAAGGGCTCTTGAGATCCCGTGGCGCATAGCCTCGGCCTGAGCTGATTTACCACCGCCCTTAACCGTTGCCATTACATCGTATTTACCGTGAGTCTCGGTAATGATCAGCGGTTTTTCGATCTTGCCGGCGTAATCTTCCGCACCACCAAAATACTCTTCAATGGTGTAAGTGCGATTTACACTGATCTTGCCTTTACCCGGTTTTAACCAGACCCTGGCAACGGCAGTTTTTCTCTTTCCAGTAGCGTAATGACTTTCAGACATCTTTCTTATCTCCAAACCGTAATGGTTTTAAATTATAACTCGATCTTTTCCGGCAGCTGGGCCTC
>CBDVDF010000133.1:0-5388 GCA_965372675.1 uncultured Desulfobacterales bacterium | reverse complement strand
ACCGTTTTACAGTTAATGGAGACGGTACCGTGACCGACACTAAAACCGGCTTGATGTGGGCGGCAAGTGACAATGGTGCGGATATTGATTTTGATGATGCCGAAAGTTATTGTAAGTCTTTTGTGGCCGGTGTCTTCAGTGACTGGCGCCTCCCCGATATAGAGGAATTGAAGGCCCTGTTCGAGCCACAGGCAAAAAACGCGGCCGGTTTAGGTATCACCGGCAAGATAAGGCTCTCATCCTGCTGTCCATGGTCGTCATACGACAGCACCGGAGTATCCAGTCTGCTCGATTTTCGCACCGGCAAGGAGATCTGGAGTTACAAAGGCGACAAGGAACTGCTCAGAGCGCTACCCGTTCGGGGTGGGGAAAACAACTAAGGTCAGATCCTGATTTTATAGCAGTGATGAAAAGGCGGCAGATATATCTCATGCTACCGGCTTATTAAGGCGGGAATGTTGATAAATTACTTTAAGCGGCCAGGATTAATTCCCAGGCCGCTTTTGTTTTATGATCTCGGCAAGGGCCCTTCAATCTTTGATCTTATGCACATGTTGATAGTAAAGGCAGTTTTTACAATGGACGATCTTGTCTTCTTCCCTGAAGTCTTCCTCGCCAGCCCCTACGAACGGGGTTAAGGCGACCTTAACTTCCCAACAGTTTCTTCCTGTCTCATCCGTGTAAAAGGGACATTCTTTTGCTCTTTTGCAATCAAAGAACTCGTGGCACTTGATGACCATGATGCTCCCCCTCCATTGACATCATTCGACTCATTGTGACTTTATTATATCACAAAAAGGGCAGATTCATCTAATGGTTGTGAGGTTTGCAGAAGTTAAAAATAACCGCTATCCATTCCTCAATGCATTTCTACAAGGGTCTTTGATTGATATATCTTCCAGATCAGGGATATGCCGCCAAGATAGGTATCGTTCTTCCTGACCAGCGGGCTGTCATTAAAGACCGCATCTTTGACATTGTCCCAACGACCGAAAAATCCGAGCGACAGAACATCGGTCAGGCCGTAGATCAGGTAAGCATAAACACTGTGGCCACCATGGCCCCGGGCCGATTTGTAATAAGGTCGGTTAATACGGACATAGGCTGGATCTACGTCATAAAAATAGCTGTTCAGCCCTGAATCGGCATAATAGACCCCGGCATTGAGGCCGAAGGAAGAGCCCTTCTTGTTGATCAGGGTCTTGTTCTGGTAGATCAGGTTGACGCTATAGCGGAGCCCTTCATAGGCTGTTGAAAGATCAGAATCAAGATCGATCGAAGAGACCCCCTGGGCGGCGGTTGAAATATATATCGGGTTAACCGCCTGGCGGCTGTTGAGATAAAACTTCAGTTCCGGACCGATCCCGAAAAGAGCATCAAGATCAGGCATGCCCGCTCTGGCCTCGGTCTCACCGTTTACCGGGGGATATCCGGACAGCGAGATGTTCGATTCGATGTGCTCTGTTTTTAAAAATATGCCTTCCATGCCATCCCGGTCGACCCTGAACCTTTCCCCCCGGTAGACAAAATAAGGCAGGGGCAATAAATAATACATCTGTTCATCGGAGCCACGGTAATGGGGAAAGGTCATGGCACTGTTAAAAAGCCCCACTTCCCACTGAGGCTTCTTGCTTTCGACCGTTGTTTCGGACCGGCAGAGATCACCTTCGACCAGCTGAAAGACACTGATCATCAACAGGAACGCCATGGCAATTTTTATGTTCTGTAGATTTTTCACTCCACTTAGGGCCTATGACCGTTTATTTATCAACAGGTAGAAATAATATTACTTCTTCAGCCAGGATCAAATCATCCACGTGACCAGCAAGTTTATTGTCCTGGGTCTTGAAATGTAAATGCATGTCTGTCGAATGGTGGGTAAATACGCCTGTATGTTTCTTTGAGTAAAATCCTAAAATATCTAGATTTTCGGTTTCGATAATTCCATAAGCACCGGCTGTTTTATGTTTTTCATGGGTATGGACGGTATCCTCCTGTTTCCAATCAATTACGTGCCAATTAAGCTTACTAACGACCCCTTTTACTAAAAAGGGAAATGCCAGTGAAGTATCAACGCCATTCTTGTTTGCCGCTGCCTCCACAAATGACTCCAGCTCTTTGTAGTTTCGCACAGTTGAAGGAACAGGCACCTCTTTCCATTGTTTAACTTGAGAATAGACCAGAAGGGTTGCGGTCTTATCGAAAGACAGATCCATAAGAACATTTTTATTTTCCACCGACGTCACATATGGGAAACTGTCGAGAATTATTATTTCACCCTTCAGGTTTCCAACCGCCCCCAGAGCATACAGATTTTCTTTTTTTGATAAATCTTTAAGGTCAATCTGGGGGGAAATGTCGGCTTCGTGCATAATATTCTTTAAAGCACCGACATGCTCAACCTGGCAAAATGCGGTAGCGCTATATAAAATGATCGAGAGTGACAAAAAGGGCAAAACTAATTTCGCTGTTTTCTTCATCCTTAATTCCCTGTTTTTATATAGTACTTCTCTGAATTGAATGGTTCTGTGATTTTCCGGTAGATTAACTCATCGGCTGCAGGCAAAGAAGTAAAAAGCTGAATTTAGGATTACGGTTATCTACAACGGTGGGAGTTTTAATGGAAAGGCTGTTGGGTCAGGATCGTTCGGAGCTGGGCAGTAGTCCGGAGAGGATGGCCCCGCCAGCGGCGAGGATGGCGGTCATTATGAAGCTCGAGGAGAAGTTGCCACTCTGTTCGGCGAGCAGTCCGGCCACCGCCGGGGCCGAGATCTGGCCCAGTGAAAAGACGAAGGTGATGAAACCGAAGACCCGGGCCGCTTTCTGCGGTCCGGCCAGATCGCCAGCCATGGCGGCGATGATCGAGGGGATCGCCCAGGCGGTGAGGCCGAAGCAACCGATCGAGGCGTAGAGAAACAGTTCTGGTACCTGCTGAAGTCCGGCCAGCAGATAACCTGTGGCCTGGATCGAAAAGACGGTTACCAGAGCGGCTTTGCGGCCGAACCGATCAGACATGCTACCGAATACAGGCCCGGACAGCAGGCTTAAGGCTCCGACCCAGGCCCAGAAATTGCCAGCCGACATCTCCGAGAAACCACGATCCCTGACCAGGGAGGTGACGAAGAAGGTTACATAGACCACGTAGGTGGCGCCGAACAGGAAGTAGATCGCGCAAAGGTGGAGGACTGCTTTCCGGTCGATCCTGGGGTTTGCGTCGGGCAGGGGGGCATTGGGGTCCACCTCTTCCTGTCCGTAGGGTTCAAGGCCCATTTCCTTAGGTGAATTACGCTGGACCAGAAAACAGATCACCGCCGCGACCAGAACGATCACCCCCAGGGTTATCCAGCCCAGCCGCCAGCCCTCTGCTCCACCCCTTTCGTTGATGATCGGGATCAGCTTGCCGGCCAGGAGGATCGCAAAGCCGCTGCCGATAACGGCAAAGCCGGTGGCTCGGCCCCGTTTTTTCTTGGAGAACCAGCCGGAGACCAGGGCCATGGTCGGGACATTGACAGCGCCGCTGCCGATGCCGGTAAGGAAATAAAGGATCAGGATAGGGATAAAAAGCCCGGACTGACCGATCAGGATCATCGTGGTGCCGATCAACAACATGGCCATGAAGATAACCAGCCGATGGCCGAACCTGGAGGTCAGGAGGCTGCAGCCCAGCACCGCCAGCAGGTAGCCGGTGAAGTTGGAGGTGGAAATAAAGCCCATCTGGGTATAGCTGAGGTTCAGCGACTCACCCATGGCGGGCAGCAGCATACCGAGGGCGAACCGGCCCAGACCCAGGCAGGAAAAAAGGCACAGGGTGCTGCTCCAGACGATGTGCCAACCGTAATGGATCCGCGGGGTTATAGAGGTCATTTAATCCCTTCAAATGTAGGAAATGCTAGCTCGTCATCGAAGTCTTCGCTTATCTGCGAGGAGCTGGCGACGAAGCAATCTGTCAGGTGATGGTACGGAAACCAGATGATCTCCGGTGCCATGGGATTGCTTCGTCGGGCGTTTCGCCCTTCTCGCAATGACGCCCCTACCGTTGTCCGGTTCCCATTCCTTTTTTAAATGACGAAAGGCGAGTCAACATTATTACAGAGTCTTGGCATTTTCCATCGCCTTCTTGAAGGCCCCGGCCGATCTTTCAATCACCGAATCCTCGACGCAGAAGGCCAGGCGGAAATAACCGGGCATCCCGAAGCCGCGTCCGGGGACCGCGAGGATCTTCTCTTCCTGGAGCAGGGCGACGAATTTGGCGTCATCCTCGATCGGTGATTTGGGGAACAGGTAGAAGGCGCCCTTGGGGGGGGTGAATTCGTAACCCGCTTCACTTAATATCTTGCAGAATATTTCGCGGCGCCGGGCATAAATGGTATTGTCGACCGTCGCGCCCTGGAGCTTGGCAACTACCCTCTGCATCAGGGCCGGGGCATTGACGAAGCCCAGAATGCGGTTGGCCAGGGCCATGGAGCCGAGCAGCGGAGCCTTATCTGTGACCTCGGGATGAACGGCTATATAGCCGATTCGTTCGCCTGGCAGGGAAAGGTCCTTTGAGTAGGAGGAGACCAGAATAGTGTTATTGGTGGCCTTGAATATCGAAGGCACTTCCAGGTTGTCGAAGACGATCTTCCGGTAGGGCTCGTCGGCGATGAGATAGATGGTGGTGGAGAATTTACTGCCGGCCTCGGCGAGGATCCTGCCGAGTGCCGTCAGTTCTGCGGCCGAGTATACCTGGCCGGTCGGGTTGTTGGGACTGTTGATGATGATCGCCTTGGTTTTTTCGGTCAGGGCCTTTTCAATGGCCGCCAGATCAAGGCTGAAGTCCTCGGCGGTATTGACGATCTTTGCAACCCCGCCGTGATTGTCGATATAGAAGTTGTATTCAACAAAGAACGGGGTGAGGATCACCACTTCGTCGCCGGGGTCGAGCAGGGCCTTCAATACGACATTGAGACCGCCGGCGGCCCCGCAGGTCATCAGCATATCAGCGCCAGCGATAGTGATATCCTGTTCTTTGGAGATCTGGGCGGCGATGGCATCCCTGACCGCTGGATAGCCGGGATTTGGCATGTAGCTGTGGACGCCGGGGGCTTCCTCGGCGATGATCTCCTGCAGGGCCGGGATGAACTGGGGCGGTGGCGGCAGATCGGGATTGCCGAGACTGAAATCGAAGATCTTGTCGGCGCCGAACTCGGCTTTCATTTTAGCGCCTTCCTCGAACATCTTCCTGATCCACGATGAGCGTTCGGCGAAGTCGAGCATTTTTTTTGAAAGGGCCATGGGGGTTCTCCTTGTTAAGTACTAAAGTACTTAAAGTGCCTAAAGTTATAAGTTATAAGTGCGCGGATTCAAATTCGAAGTGCAACTTCCTGTGGTGATGAGGTGTAGCGCATC
>CBDVDF010000132.1:0-5501 GCA_965372675.1 uncultured Desulfobacterales bacterium | reverse complement strand
CCTACTGCCTCTGGCTCCGACGGTATGGAAGAGCCAGAATTCCATACCTCCAATAAGCCCCGCGACAGACGCGTCTAAAAGAAATACCGTTTGTCTGGTTTCTTGAGATCCGCGCCCATCGGGGTGCGGATCTTTTTTTTTGAATTGAGAAAGAAGGTTCCCCGTTTAGATGCCCCTCTCAGGTAAGGGTAGACTCCGAGGAGGAATTGAAAAGAACCCCTGGGTAAAAGTTAAAAATTGTGGTGGTGGCTGATCGGAAAGATTTCTCGTCGCAGGCTCCTCGAGGTAAGCGAAGACTCCGAATGACGGAAGAGATCTCCCAGTTACGGTTTGTCATCTCGATAGGCTTGCCGGAGAGATCTTTCTGGATCGTGCTTATCCCTGCTTTTCACCTCGCACCTCGTCCCTCACAACTTTCAACTTGTCCTAAACCTCTGCACCCTCAAGGGGCATCTTAAACCATAAACCCTTAACCCTGTGTTTTAGATGCAAGAAACCGCCTGAGCGGGTATAATCGCGGCCTGAAAGAACAAAAGCGGAATTTGTTGTTATTATGATCGAGATCGAACGCAAAAAAACCAGGCAGATCATGGTCGGTGATGTCGCCATCGGTGGCGGGGCCCTGATCGCGGTCCAGTCGATGACCAATACCGACACTCGCGATGTCGAGGCCACGGTTGCCCAGATCGGGCGACTTGAGGCGGCTGGTTGCGAGATCATCAGGGTGGCGGTTCTCGATCTGTCGGCGGCCGAAGCGATCAACAAGATCAAGGAGCAGATATCTATCCCGCTGATCGCCGATATCCATTTCGATTCCCGCTTGGCCGTGGCCGCCATCGAGCACGGGGCCGAGGGGATCAGGATCAATCCCGGCAATATCGGTGGTCCGGAAAAACTGGCCAGGGTAGTTGATGCCGCCAAGGCCCATAAGATATCGATCAGGGTCGGGGTTAACTCCGGTTCGGTCGAAAAGGACATTCTTAAAAAGTATGGCCATCCGGTCCCAGCTGCCCTGGTCGATAGCGCGTTGCGGAATATCAGGCTCCTTGAGGAGATGGATTTCTCCGAGATCAAGGTGTCGATCAAGTCATCGGATGTGCTGACCACGGTCGAGGCCTATCGGCAGCTATCGGCCAGTTGTGATTATCCCCTTCACCTCGGGGTGACCGAGGCCGGTGGTCTGATCGCCGGCACGGTCAAATCAAGCGTCGCCCTCGGCCTGCTCCTGGCGGATGGGATCGGTGACACCTTCCGGATCTCCCTGACCCGTGATCCGGTCGAAGAGATCCGGGTTGCCTATGAGATCCTCCGCTCTCTGCATATCCGGCAGCGCGGTCCCGAGCTTATCTCCTGCCCGACCTGCGGGCGTTGCCAGGTTGACCTGTTCGGTCTGGCCGAGAAGGTTGAAAAATACGTCCAGACCATCGAGACGCCATTGAAGATCGCGGTCATGGGCTGTGTGGTCAATGGACCAGGCGAAGCCCGGGAGGCCGATCTCGGAGTGGCCGGTGGCGATGGGGTCGGTATTATCTTCAAGAAAGGCGAGCTTTACAAGAAGGTTCCGGAGGCTGAGTTGCTGGAAGTTTTTCTGGCTGAGATCGATCTGCTCGTTGAAGAAAAGAAAAATTAAAAGGTTCCCCGTTCAGGGTTCAGGGTTCAAAGGTTAATAACATAAAGCCCAGATCAGGTGAACCAAAGGCGCGAGATGCGAGGTGGAAAGTGGGTGGTGAAACGGTCTGATCCGTAACATCCATCAACCTTTGAACCCTGAACCTCTGAACCTTGAACCCTTAAATCTCAAAAATCAGGACGTTACCATGCGATACTCACAACTACTATTACCTACCTTAAAAGAAAACCCGGCTGAGGCCGAGGTGGCCAGCCATCGTCTGTTGCTCAGGGCTGGATTTATCCGGAAACTCTCTTCCGGAATCTATTCATATCTGCCTCTTGGCCTGGCTGCGATCCGTAAGGTTGAGCAGATCGTCCGAGAGGAGATGAACCGGGCCGGCGCCCAGGAGGTGCTGCTGCCGATGGTCCAGCCTGCCGATCTCTGGATCGAATCAGGGCGTTGGGATAAATACGGACCGGAGCTGCTTCGTTTTAAGGACCGGCATGGTCGGGATAGTTGCCTGGGGCCGACCCATGAAGAGGTGATCACCGATCTGATCAGAATGAACATCCATTCCTATCGGGGCCTGCCATTGAACCTCTACCAGATCCAGACCAAGTTCCGGGATGAGATCCGGCCGCGCTTCGGCCTGATGCGGGGCCGCGAATTCATCATGAAGGATGGCTACAGCTTTGATGCCGACGAAGAAGGAGCCAATGCCACTTACCAGAAGATGTATGACGCCTATCAGCGGATCTTCAGCCGTTGCGGCCTGTCGGTCCGGGCGGTGGAGGCAGACACCGGCACCATTGGTGGTAGTTTTTCCCATGAGTTCATGGTCCTGGCCGATACCGGAGAAGACACCATCGTGGTCTGCAGATCCGGAGAGGGTAAATGCGGCTATGCCGCTAATCTGGAAAAGGCCGCCGGGGCGCCACCTGAGGTTGACGGGGCTGAGGTGGAGATGTTGCCGCTCGAAAAGATCGAGACCCCCGGCAAACGGAAAGTTGCTGCCGTCACCGAGTTTCTCAATATCTCTCCGCAAGAGCTGGTCAAGACCATGGTTTACCTGGCAGATGGCAAGCCGGTGGCGGTACTGGTTCGTGGTGACCATGAGGTACAGGAGGTCAAGCTCAAAAATATGCTGGGCGCGATCGACGTCGAGCTTGCCGATGACAAACAACTCGATGATGCCACCGGGGTGCCCAGTGGGTATCTGGGTCCGGTCGGGATCAAAATACCGGTAGTGGCCGATCGTCAGCTTGAGGTTATGCGTAATTTCGCCATCGGTGCTGGCGAGAAGAACTATCATCTGCTCAATGCCAATCTGGGCCGCGATTTCGAGGTTGAGAAGATCGGCGATCTGCGTGAGGTCAGCAGTGAAGACCGCTGTCCCTTGTGCGGCAGTGAACTTGAATTCACCAGGGGTATTGAGGTTGGTCATATTTTCAAACTGGGTACCGGCTACAGCGAGGCCCTCAATGCCACTTACCTGAACAAGGATGGCCAGGAGAAGCATTTTGTCATGGGCTGCTACGGTATTGGCGTCAGCCGGGTCGTTGCTGCTGCCATCGAGCAGAATCATGATGATGACGGGATTATCTTCCCGTTGCCGCTCTCGCCGTTCAAGGTCGTGGTTCTCAATCTGGGTACCGGTGACGAGAATATCAGCGGCGCGGCTGAAGAAATTTATCTTGCTCTGCAGGAGCGGGGGATCTCGGTCCTGATCGATGACCGGGACGAGCGGCCAGGCATCAAGTTCAAAGATGCCGACCTGATTGGTATCCCGTACCGGGTCACGGTCGGTAAAGGCTTTGCCAAGGATGGTACAGTCGAAGTCAGGAGCCGCCGCGACGGCAAGACCGAGAGCATGGTGCTGGCTGAGGTTGCCGGCTACCTTGCTGAAAGGGTTAGCAGCGAAATGGATGGGTTGAAAGCAATTAAAAATGAAAATTGAAAAATTAAAATTTTAAAAAAGATTCCGGGTTTTCGGTTCTGGTTGAGACTGTCATCTCGACCACGGGGAGAGATCTTTCCGATTCATAACATCCGCAACTTTTCATTTTTCATTTTTAAATTTTCATTAAAACAGGAAACACCGTTGTAATGGCTGAGATCAACGACATCATGGAGGCGGTTCGGGAGTATCTCCCCGATGAGGACCTCGAACCGCTGCGCCGGGCTGGAGCATTTGCCGAAGAGATCTATACCGGCAACCATCGCCTTTCGGGGTTGCCCTATCTCGACCATGCCCTGGCGGTTGCCGCGATCCTGGCCCGCCTGCAGCTTGACCTTAATACCATTGTGGCCGGGTTGCTGCATGGCGCCCTGAAGGAGCCTGCTTCTGTTCCCGAGAAGGAGCTCAAGAAGAAATTCGGCAAGGATGTCACCAGTATTGTCCGTGGGGTCACCAAGATAACCAGCGTTAACTTTGACAGCCGGCTGGCCTTTCAGGCCGAGAATATCCGCCGGATGCTGCTGGCGATGTCGGCTGATATCCGGGTTCTGGTCCTGAAACTGGCTGACTGTCTGCACGACATGCAGTCCCTGCAGTATGTCTCTCCCGAAAAACAGCAGGAGTTCGCCCATGAAACCATGGATCTCTATGCCCCTCTGGCATCCCGGCTCGGTATTGACTGGATAAAACGGGAACTCGAAGACCTGGCCTTTGCCTATATACATCCTGAAGCCTACCAGGACCTGGTAAACAGGATCAAGACATCCCTGCTCGATCGTGAGGAATACGTTGAGGAGGTCAAGAAGATCCTCTCGGCCAAACTTAAAGAACAGAAGATCAGCGACTTTCGGATCCTCGGGCGGCCCAAGCATTTCTACAGCATCTACAAAAAGCTGGTCGCCCAGAATATCCCCCTTGAAAAGGTCTATGACAAGGTGGCCTTTCGGATCATTCTCGATTCGGTCCGGGAATGTTACGAGGTGCTGGGTTTGCTCCATGACCTCTGGCATCCTGTTTCCGGTCGTTTCAGGGATTTTATCAGCACCCCCAAGTCGAACATGTACCAGTCTCTTCATACCACTGTCGTAGGTCCCCGCGGTGAGTTCATGGAGGTGCAGCTCCGCACCGAGGAGATGGATCGGATCGCCAACGAGGGGATCGCGGCCCACTGGGCCTATAAAGAAGGGGTGGAGATAACTTCCCGGGACGCCCAGCTCTTCCAGGGGCTGTCTCAGCTGGTCCAGTCGCTCCAGGATCTGCAGGAACTGAATGACCCGGAAGAATTCCTTGAGGCGATCAAGGGCGAACTCCGTGAGGTTGAGGTCTATGCCTTGACCCCGAACGGTGAGGTCAAGGAACTGCCCGGCGGTAGTTCGCCGATCGACTTTGCCTACGCCATCCATACGGCAGTGGGGGATCACTGTGCCGGCGCCAAGGTCAATGGCCGGATCGTCCCCCTGAAGCATAATCTGCAGAGCGGTGATCTGGTTGAGATCATTACTTCATCGAAGCAGAAGCCGAACCGGGGCTGGCTTCGCTTGGTCAAGACCAGCAGGGCCAGGAGCCGGATCCGCCACTGGGTGAAAAAAGAGGAGCAGGAGAGGGCGCTTAAGGTTGGTCGGGAGATATGTGAACGTGAGCTTCGCAAGCGGGATCTCAGCCTGAAAAAGATCACCCGGAGTGGCCACCTCAAGGAGGTGCTGCAGTCATTCTCTTGCCCGACCCTTGATGAGTTGTTGAGAAAGGTTGGTTCCGGCAAAGTGACCGTCGCAGCGATCGCCAGACGAATGCAGCCCAAAGAATTGTTGCCCCCGGAAAACAGGGGGGCTGGCGAGGTCGTCGCCGAACTGGAAGCGGGAGCGGCAGCCAAGGCCGCCAAGGGCGGCCAGCGACCCAGGAAGAAGGTCCGGCGGGAGAATGCCATCGTTATTG
>CBDVDF010000131.1:0-5509 GCA_965372675.1 uncultured Desulfobacterales bacterium | reverse complement strand
ATTACATTTAAATATGAAAAATAGTATCTTATTTTTAGCGCTCATTTTGTTTTTTTCTCGGCCGTACTTTCCGGGATCAAAGAAGTAAGAAAGATTGTCAGCCTGGCCGAAGACCTTCTCAAGGAAAAAAAACAGAGTACTCTGCTTTTCGTTGACGAGATCCATCGTTTTAACAAGAGCCAGCAGGATGCCTTTCTGCCCCACGTTGAGAGCGGCCTGCTCACACTTATCGGCGCTACGACTGAAAACCCTTCTTTCCAGGTGATCGCGCCCCTTCTTTCCCGTTGCCGGGTCCTCGTCCTCAACCCTCTTACCCAAAATGATATTCACGAGATCATTTCCCGAGCCCTCAACGACCCAGAGGGCGGCCTCGGCAAAGAAGACATTTCCCTGACCGAAGAAGCAACCCAGTTCCTGATCAAGATGGCAGATGGTGATGCGCGGCGGGCCCTCAACAGCTTGGGACTGGCTTTTTCGATCACCAAACCGGACCAGTCCGGTCAATATCTGCTCGATCTTGATACTGTTGAGGAAGCCGTTCAGCACCGGAGTCTGCGTTATGATACCGATGGAGAGGAGCATTACAATCTCATATCGGCTCTCCACAAGAGCATGAGGGACAGTGATCCCGATGGTGCTCTATATTGGTTGGGCAGGATGCTCATTGCCGGAGAAGACCCCTTGTATATCGCCAGGAGATTGATCCGCTTCGCCTCAGAAGACGTCGGCAATGCCGATCCTCAGGCCCTTACCCTTACTCTCAGTGCCCGTGACAGTTATCATATCCTGGGCTCACCGGAAGGGGAATTGGCCCTCGCCCAGGCCGTTATCTACCTTTCCACGGCCCCGAAAAGCAATGCGACCTATACTGCCCTCAAAAAGGTATACATGACGGTGAAAGAGACAGGAAGTCTACCGGTCCCGAAACATATCCGCAATGCCCCCACTACGCTGATGAAAAACCTGGGCTACGGCAAGAATTACAAGTATGCCCATGACGACAAGGAGGGAGTCGTCATGCAGGACCATTTGCCGGAGGAACTAAGGGGTAAAAAATTCTATCGCCCGACCAACCGGGGGCATGAAGCAATTATTGCGGATCGTCTGGCAAAATGGCATAAAATACTTGGCCAGCGTGCTGCCGGCCCTGATCAAGAAGGAAGGAGAAAACGATAATGCGCCTGATAGTCGCCCTAATGACCGCACTGGCAATAAGCCCAATGATAGTGAAAACACCTGCCATTGCTGCTACCGAGGCAGCAAAACTACTGGTCCTCTACTCAAATAATGTCAACGGTGAGACAGAACCATGCGGCTGAAAAAGCAAACAACTGGGCGGTCTGTCCAAGAAAGCATTCAAGTTCACCAAGCTGCTCCGCAAAAGAGCAAAACCTTCGATCATCGTCGATGGCGGTGCTTTGCTCTTCAAGAATATCTTTATTGCCAAGGGCCAGGATGCACAGGCCAGGACCACCGCTACAGGAATAGTCAAAGCCTATAACCTGATCGGCTACGACGCGGTAGCGATCAGCAGTCGCGATCTCGCCGGTGGCATTGATTTTCTCTTGAAAATGCAGGAAGAATCTCTGTTTCCTTGGCTCAGTGCCAATCTGGTTAATAAAAAGAGCGGCAAAACACTATTTAAATCGTCGGTCTCAGTCCGGGCCGGCTCCATGAAAATTGCCATCATCGGCCTGACCGACAACCGGATAGCCGGCAGCATATCCCTGGGAGATGAAAACGAGATAAAGAGCTGGCAGGACACGTTACCGGGACTGCTTCCCCAGCTCGCAGAAGAACACCAGTTCCTGGTCCTGCTGACCAGTCTTTCCGAACGAGATTGCCGGGCCATAGCCAAAAAATATCCCTCGATAGACCTGATCATCCAGGCCAGTGGTTCCAGCTCAAACCGCCCCCCGCAACACCTCAGCAGAACCACCCTGCTAGCCAGCACCGACAAACAGGGCAAATATATCGGGGTCATGGACATTAACTGGCAACCGGGCCGCAATGGCTGGGATACCGGAAGCAATGAGATCCTGGCTGCTAAGATCAACAAACGTGATCGTTTTAAAATGCAGCTGGCCAGATTCAAGAGCAGACCGAAATTCCAGGCCCGCAATAAGGCGTTACAGTCTCAGTTGGACAGACTTGAAAAAGAGATCGACGATATTGAAAAGAAGCTTCTTGCCGCCGCAGACGCCGACCGGCCTCTTTCCTCCTACAAAAATCATTTCATGGCAATGGAGATCTCCATGCCGGATCATCCTGACGTCCTCGAAGTGGTTAATGAAACCAAGCGCTTGATAAATAGACTTAATCAAACAAAAATTACCGGCAAAGAGCCGGGGATCCCAGAGAAAGATGGCTTCATAGGTTGGCGAAAATGTCGGGGCTGTCATCCTGCCCAGACCGGGAAATGGCAGCGCAGCAGGCATGCCTCGGCATTTCTTACCCTGATCGAAAAGGACCAGCAGTTCAACCTGAACTGCCTGCCATGCCATGTCACCGGGGTGGACATAAAAGCTCCGGCCGCAGCCCTGACCCTTCCCTCAGACCTGCAACTGGTCGGCTGCGAATCATGCCACGGACCCGGCCAACTCCATATAAAGAACCCCACCTCAAGCAAAACGGCTCCGGTTACCGAAGAGGCCTGCCTGCAGTGCCACACCCCGGAGCGGGACGACTCCTTCAACTTTATTGATGACCTGAAAAAGCTTAAATGCCGATGAAATATCCGAGTTAGATTTCACTGTCTGGACAAAAAAAAGGCCCCGTGCTGATTGCACAGGGCATTTTTTACTTTATTTTTAAAAGACAGTTTGATCAGCAGCCGAAAGCATCCTGCAACGGCGGTACTGCCTGCTTCTTGCGACTCATCATGCCATCAACCCACATGATCTTGTCGGCGATTTTACCGCCAAAAGCTCCCTCAATGAGGGCCGGTTCGTCAGAGACTACCATCAGATCAGTGCCTTCCTTGACAACATCGGTGAGCATGAAGAGTACGGTATGACGACCATCGGCTTTGACCTCTTCAACCGCCTTGAGCAGGCTGGCGCGGATATCGGCTACCTGGTCAAGGGAAGCAAGCTCGATCTGACCAATGCCAACCTTCTTGCCGTTCATGTCGAAATCCTTGTAGTCACGGAAAACCAGATCCTTGGCCGGCACGCCGTCCACCGAGGATTTGGCCATCAGCATATCCATGAACAGCCCATCCTGATCGTCTACCCCGGCGATCGTCAGAAGCTCCTTAACGGCGACCTTGTCTTCGTCTGTACAGGTCGGGGACTTGAAATTAACGGTATCAGAAAGGATGGCTGCCACCATGCCACCGGCAATGTCCTTGGGCAAGTCGACCTTGCTGTTCTTATACATCTCGAAAAGTACGGTGCAGGTGCAACCCACAGGCTTGGCATAAAAGAAGATCGGGCCGTTAGTGGTGATATCACCGATCTTGTGATGGTCAACAATGGCCACTACATTAGCTTTAGTGATGTTGGCCGGGGCCTGACCGATATCGCTGAAATCCACCAGCGCGACGTCCTTGCCATCGGCATCGGTCATCTCCTGGGGGGCAGTGAGGCCAAAACGGTCCAGGACCAGCTTCGACTCGGGGTTAAGCTTGGCAGGGTCGATCTGCGCGCAGGCAACCGCATCGGTGCCGGTTGCATTGAGATAATGGGCATAGGCAATAGCGCCGCAGACAGAATCGGTATCGGGATTGGAATGGCCGACTACATTGACACTCATAATAGAAATCCTCCAAAAAGTTTATATTCGAAACAGCATTTTAATGATCGGAAAAACGGAACTATACAACAACCCTCTCATAGATCTTTCAAAGAACGGGATTTTAGTGATATTAGCGGCCCTAGTCAAGCATAAAAAAAGAAGCTGCAGAGCCTTCGATAAAGCCATGACAGACAAGGGAAAAAGAGCCAAAACAGCAGAATGAAAATGAGATTGTGGCAGGAAAAGAGCGCCACAGTCCAGGGGCGACCATGCAAATGACCGCCGTGTCTCCGAAAACAATTACCGGATAGTGACTAGGCTTGTCAGGCAACGGGGTGGGAGTGAAAGGTTCAGGCAGCCAGACGGCTGGCTTCTTTCTTTTTTCTTATCTGACAAGCTCTTTCGAAGGCCTTCTTCTGACCATGCTTGGCAATGGAAACAGAGGTCTTACCCTGTTTACCATCCTTATTAACCCAGCTGACCTCATAACGGCCAAGTTTCTCGTTGAGCCTGACCCCAACCACCCCGGTCTTGGTGTTGCTGACCGTCACCATATGCCGGTCGGTCCGCAATTTTCCGAGCTCAACTTCAGTTGCATCACGCCAGGCAAGAGCGGCAAGAAGGCTTGAATAACGACCGCCGTTCTTTTTGTCAGAGAAGAACTTCGAGTGCGTTTTGCCATAATATCTGACCCTGACATACCAGCCGTGAGTCCGCTTGGATTCCTGATCGATCCTGGCAACATCCTTGTGTTTTTCCAGAAGTATTTTCTTTGACATTTCCACGACTCCTTTGTTACATCTGAATCCCGTCCATTGATCCAGACTTAATATCACTAAAAAGTATCGTTATCAATAACAGTTTCAGGAGAGAGATAACAACAACTTTATATCAAGAAACTCTCAAGAAGATAATTGTAAAGGACATCATAAATGTGAAAACCCGGCCAGCTTCTTAGCAAACTTGAACTGCTTTCACTCAGATTTTATAATTTTTCAGGGGTCTAAATCAAATTTTTTCTACTTTTTTTCCAGACTTCAGTAATTATTGGCCAAAACCCTTTATTGGACACCTTTTAACAACCAGCGCAAATGAAAGAAAAAGACCATAAATTCAACAAACTTGTCGAAACGGTCAAGCGACTCAGACAACCGGACGGTTGCCCATGGGACCAGAAACAGACTGTCGAATCTTTCCGGCCATATTTGATTGAAGAGCTCCATGAACTTCTGGAGGCGCTCGATCTCAATGACCATCAGCATGTCAAAGAAGAGTTGGGAGACCTGCTTTTTCAGATCGTCTTTCTAAACAATCTCTATGAAGAACAGGGTTGTTTCAACATGGACGAGGTTATCGAGACCATCACAGACAAGATGGTCCGTCGCCACCCCCACGTCTTCGGCAACAAAAAGTTCGCTTCAGAAAAGGAACGGCGCCGCAACTGGAACCAGATCAAGAGCAAAGAAGGCAAAGGCGGCAATGACCAGACCAAAGGCCTGTTCACCTTTCCCAGGTCACTCCCTGCCCTGCTAAGAGCCCAGAGAGTATCCGAGCGGGCAGTCAGCAGCGGCTTCGAATGGCCGGACCTCGATGCTGTTTTTCACAAACTTGAGGAAGAGACCATCGAACTTAAAGAGGCGGTCTCTTCCGGTGACCAGCAACACATTGAAGAGGAAATTGGTGATATGCTGTTCTGCATGGTCAATATCGCCCGCAAAGCCGGTTTCGACGCCGAACAGACCCTCCAGAAATCCAGCGACAAATTCATCCG
>CBDVDF010000130.1:0-5527 GCA_965372675.1 uncultured Desulfobacterales bacterium | reverse complement strand
AACGGTACCCACCACCTCCTGCTGGTCATCCCGAGACCACTGCTCGTCAACAAGTGCGTTCCGGATCAAATCACGGATCGCTTCGGAGCGATTGCTGTAACCTTTGTCACCGATCAGCAAATCAAATTTTTCCAGCAACCGTTCATCTATAGAGATGCCAAAGCGCATTACCTCAGCCATAAGATCCTCCCGATCTCCCAGCAACACATTTTACGCAATAAAAAGCAGCAATAATTCTAATCGAGTTCAAAATACCCTAACTGAGATATCAAGGCAACGCCCATCGACGCAACGAGGCATCATCCGCATGGTATCACGATCCACCAGAACGTCACATTATCCCTTGACGCCCCATCACATCTTTGGCATGATTGGATGTGATTTTATTTATTTTCGTGTTACCGGAGAAAACCCATGCACATGGCCGATGCCCTACTCTCCCCTGTTACCGGTAGCGTCATGTGGGCCGCCACTGCCCTCACCACTGTATATTGTTCAGCCAAGGTCCGCCAGAGCCTGGATGACCGAAAGGTCCCGCTGATGGGGGTGCTGGCAGCCTTTGTCTTCGCGGTCCAGATGATCAATTTCACCATTCCCGGCACCGGTTCCAGTGGTCACCTGGGCGGCGGTCTGCTACTGGCCATCCTCCTGGGACCGCACGCTGCTTTTCTGGCCATTGCCTCGGTGCTGACCGTCCAGGCCCTGTTCTTCGCCGACGGCGGTCTTCTGGCCCTGGGCTGTAATGTCTTCAACCTGGGAGTCTTTCCCTGCTTCATCGCCTATCCACTGATCTACAAAAAGATCATCGGTACCACCCCTTCAGCCGGACGGTTAATGGCAGGAGCGCTACTGGCCGGAGTTGTCGGTCTGCAGCTCGGTTCCTTGGCCGTGGTCCTGCAAACCACCATCTCAGGCATTGCCGAATTGCCCTTTTCCTCCTTCGTCATTCTGATGCAGCCGATCCACCTGGCCATCGGTATCGTCGAAGGCCTGGTTACCGCCGGGGTGATCTCCTTCATCTGGAAGGCCCGACCCGAGATCCTCGATATAGCCGCGACCGACCGCCCTCTGGGCAACCTGCCGATCAAGGAAGTCCTGGCCGGCCTGATCATGGCCACTGTCCTGACCGGGGCTCTGCTCTCCTGGTATGCCTCTGAACAGCCGGACGGTCTGGAGTGGTCAATGTTCAAGGTTTCAGGCCATCAAGAACTAGTCGCACCTGCGGCCGGGATTCATCAATCCCTGGAAGAAGTTCAAGAGAAAACCGCCTTGATGCCGAATTACGGTTTCCGGGAAACCGCTGCAGGAGACCGGCTCGGCACTTCGATGGCCGGCCTGGTCGGCGGTCTGCTGGTCATGCTACTGGGGATGGCAATTGGCCTGCTCCTGAAAAAGCGCCAAGGGACCGGCGGCCACGCCCACCCTCATCACTGATCATCAGAAAAGGAACGGGGGAATAGATGTCCAACAAAATAGATCGTGCCTTCTATGATATCGGCCACCTGGATACCCTGGCCGACGGCGACACGCTCCTGCACCGCCTTGACCCGCGAGCCAAGTTGCTGACTGCCGTGGTCTTCATTATCAGTGTGGTATCTTACGGCAAGTATGAGATCGCCGGACTCCTGCCCTTCTTCCTCTACCCGGCAGTGCTGATCGGCATGGGGAACCTGCCCCTGGCTTTCCTGCTCAGAAAACTCTTGATCGTTTCACCATTTGTCATCTTCATCGGCATCTTCAACCCATGGCTGGACCGGACCGTGATGCTCCAGCTGGGACCGCTGGGGATATCCGGCGGCTGGATCTCCTTCCTCTCATTGCTCCTGCGCTTCACCCTGACGGTCAGCGCCGCCCTGCTGCTGATCGCCCGCACCGGTTTCACCACCATCTGCATGGCCCTGGAAAAGATGGGCGCCCCACGGGTTTTCACGGTCCAGCTACTCCTGCTCTACCGTTATCTGTTCATCCTGATCGGCGAAACTATCCGGATGATCCGAGCCCACTCCCTGCGCTCTTTCAGCCGCAAAGGCAGGATAACCTTCCAGGTCTTCCTGCAGATGCTCGGCAATCTTCTGCTCCGCACCATTGACCGGGCTCAGCGCATCCACATGGCGATGCTCTCCCGCGCCTTCACCGGTGAGATAAGAATAGTCAGGAAATTCAGTTTCGGCGGCAAAGAAACCCTTTTCCTGGCCGGCTTCAGCATGGTCTTTCTCTGCCTGCGTTTCACCGATATCACCACCATTTTGGGCCAACTGCTTCTGGAGATGAAATAATGAGCCATCATATCGTTGAAGTCAGAGATCTGAAATTCAATTACCCGGACCTGACCCCGGCCCTGCGCGGTATTTCCTTCAAGATCCACCATGGAGAATCCGTAGCTATTGTAGGCGCTAACGGTGCCGGCAAATCGACCCTGCTCCTCCACCTGAACGGCTACCTGACCCCAACCGAGGGGCTGGTGAGGATCGGTGACTTTCAATTGACCAAGGATACGGTTCAGGAGATCAGACGCACCGTCGGCATGGTCTTCCAGGACCCGGATGACCAACTCTTCATGTCCACCGTTTTCGACGATGTGGCCTTTGGCCCCCTCAACCTAGGCCTGACTCCGGATGAGGTAACCAGCCGGGTGGGAAAAGCCCTGGAGACCGTCGGAGTGAGCCAGCTCAGTAACCGCCCACCCCACCGGCTTTCCAGCGGCCAGAAACGGAGGGTGGCCATCGCCTCGGTCCTCTCCATGAGCCCGGACATCCTGGTCATGGACGAACCATCAACCGGCCTCGACCCCCAGGCCCGCACCCAGCTTATCGGCCTGCTCAAGACCTTTAAACACACCAAGATCATCGCCACCCACGACCTTGATATGGTGGCAGACCTCTGCGAGCGGACCATTGTCATGCACAACGGCCAGGTCAGTGCTGACGGACCGACCATGGAGATCTTCGCCGACGAAGAACTGCTGGCCGCCAGCTGTCTGGAAAAACCTCTGCGCATGCAAAGCTGCCCCATCTGCCGCAAATGAGCAGTGGCATGATCTCCCCGCCTCGATTAAATTCATGAGATGATCTCAGAAAAAGAAAAAAAGGCTGTCATTCTCCTGAGCGGCGGCCTCGACTCAACTACCGTTCTGGCCATCGCCCGTGCCGAAGACTACGCCTGTTACTGCTTGAGCTTCGACTATGGCCAACGCCAGAATATCGAGCTCGAGCGGGCCCGGACCGTGGCTGACGATGCCAATGCGGCCGAACACCTGATCCTGCGTCTCGATCTCGACAAGATCGGCGGCTCAGCCCTGACCAGTAGCGAAGAGGTTCCTAAAAACCGCTCATCTAACGAAATAAACTCAAGCATTCCATCCACTTATGTGCCAGCCCGCAATTTGGTATTCCTGTCCCATGCTGCCGCCTGGGCCGAAGTGCTGGGGGCAAAAGATATCTTTATCGGGGTAAATGCCCTCGACTACAGCGGCTACCCTGATTGCCGGCCAGAATTTATCGACGCCTTCGAAAAGATGGTCAACCTTGGCACCCGGGCGGGTATCGAAGGAGACCGCTTCACCATCCATACCCCCCTGATTAGTCTCAGCAAAGCGGAGATCATCAGAAAAGGTCTGGAACTCGGAGTTGATTACTCACGGACCCACAGCTGCTACGACCCGGATAGCCAGGGTCGGGCCTGCGGGGCCTGCGATTCCTGCCTTCTTCGCCTCAAAGGTTTTAAGGAAGCCGGGCTTACGGACCCGGTTACATACCGGGACGAACAGGAGGACCCCATGACCGGGGCCCTGTTCATGGCCGGTCTGCCCGGTAAGGAACTGGACGATTCGACCAGGCGGCTGATCGCTGAAAACGGGGTCAGCAGCTTCATCATCTTCAGCAGAAATGTCGAAAACCCGGCCCAGCTAAAAGAGCTCTGCGGGGACTTGGCTGCAGAGTGTAGCGCCAACGGGCTGCCCAAACCGCTGATCGCCATCGACCAGGAAGGCGGCACCGTTACCAGGTTGCCGGCACCGTGGACCAGATTCCCTGATGCCCGGCTGCTGGCCGAGTCCAATGACCCGGAAACCGCCCTGACCGATTATGCCAGAACCTGTTGCCGGGAGCTGCTGGCAGCCGGCATCAACATGAACCTGGCCCCGGTCCTCGATGTCTGTCCAGCCGGAGAAGGTTATTTTATGGAGCGCCGTTCCCTGGGCGCTGAACCGGCGAAAGTAGCCAGGCTCGGTTGCCTGGTCATCTCCGAGTTTCAAAAAGCCGGGGTGGCGGCCTGCGTCAAGCATTTTCCCGGTCTCGGCGCCGCCAGACTAGATCCCCATCTGGTCCTGCCGGTGGTCGACCGGGAAGAGGCAAGACTGCAAACCGAGGACCTGCCACCCTTCCAGGCTGCGGTCGATAACGGAGTAGCAGCGATCATGACCTCCCATACCATCTACAAAAATATCGACCCGGAGCAACCTGCCACCTTGTCAGAAAAAATCCTGACCGGTATTCTGCGCGATAAAATGGCTTATGAGGGTCTGGTGGTCACCGACGATCTGGAAATGGGCGCTATCGAGAACGAATCAACGGTCGCTAAAGCCGCCCTGCGGTCATTACAGGCCGGCGCCGACCTGCTGCTGATCTGCCAGGATCACCGGAAAGTCAGGGAGGCGATCGCCCTCTTTGAGCGGGCTTTGCAAAATGGCAGCCTCAGCCGGGCCAGACTGGAGCTGTCCCTCAAAAGAATAGCACTGGTCAGGAACGACTTTGCGCTCGACGCCCCCCCGAACCTGAACAAAGATATTACTGGATTTACTACCCGATAGAGGACAACTGATCATGAGCATGGAGAGCGAAAAATATATCATCGAGCTTAATTTCCGCAACGACATCATCGATGAACGCAATGAGGAGCAGGCTTTCGACAGTCGTAAGATGTTCGCTCTGCTGCCGGAAGCGGTGGTCGACAAACGAACCCTGCAGCTGGTTGAGATCCACGACCTGTTCAAGGCCATGGATCATACCATTACCAGAGTCGGCTCAGCCCGGCTTTTTCACTCCCTGTGCAATCCGTCCGAATCGATCGAACTGGTCCACGCCAAGCAGGACTCCTTCTGCGAACTGGAGAGTAATGTCAAACTCCAGGCCTCGATCAAGACCTTCCTCACCGTTTTCAGCCGCGGTGAAAAAAGCCTCTTCAAGTTCCTTAACGCCCACATGCAGGCCCTGATCCCCTACAAGGACTTCAACGAAGCGATGGAAACTATCGAGTACATGATGAAGACCGCCAAGACCCCAAAACCGGAAACCATCTACCTCGATTCCCTGTTCAAGAGCATTCTCAGTTTCGTCGGTTCTCCGTCCGCCAGCCTGGTTTCCGGGCCCCGCTACCGGACCAGCAAGGGGATAAAAGCCGCCGAGGAGAAAAAATCCCTGCTGCGGCTGCGCTTCCGACCGTCAAGGTTCACCATCGGCTCCTCTCTGCCGGCCCTGCCCGGACTGCTCTTCGGCGCCGGCTGGCTGTTCGGGTTCATGAACACCGGTCT
>CBDVDF010000129.1:0-5546 GCA_965372675.1 uncultured Desulfobacterales bacterium | reverse complement strand
CTTCCAGAAAAATGCCGAACTCATCGGCAAATTGCAGTTCGAAACCGCCCGTGACCTGCAGGGCGTAATTCCAGTCCTCGTCAATATTGCCGCCCCCGTCATTATACCTGGAGAAGCCATAGCCCAGACCGAACCCGACGAAAGGGTGGAAGACCTTGCTGGGGATGAAGTATTTACGGACGCTGAACAGGTAAATCTGGCTTCTTGTATAGCCGGCTGATGGTGCCGGAAGGAGTTTAGTCAAGTCATGTTCGTAGGTGATGTATTCCATGCCAATCCCGACGTTTTTTTCACTGCGTATTTCCCAGCCCAGACTTAAGGTCCGGTCGCTTTTATCACTGAAAGTACTAGTGGCGCCATCAAGGAGCTGGGTCTCGTCAGCCAGTTTCATACCGCCTGACTTGAGCAGCAGAACAAAATCAGCGGCCATTACCGTGGTGGTGGTCAAGAGGCCGCAGGTCAGGGCCAGCCCGACAAGCAACATCAGTTTTTTGTATTTTCCGCTCATAATCATTTCCACTGTGTGACAATTTATAAAATAAAACAGTCGGCAAGCCAATCTATTGAGAAGTCTATTATGTCGGGGCATGGTGGTCAAGGCTAATCTGTTTATTGATGGGCGAGTTTTTGGTTTTTCACTAATCATATCGGATAGATGTGGTTTTTGTGGAGGCTTTCCTCTGACTGGATCATAGTGGTTGAATATTGCTTGCAAGGTGGTGGAAGGGCTACTTTGTTGTGCCGAAAGTTTGACAGGTACCCCTCAAAAAGGATAAAAGGGATAGGTAAAGGTAAGGGGAGAGAATCCGTAACAGAAAAACACATTGTCCTGATGTTTTCCTTCTTCTTGTTGTGAAAATATCGGGACAAGCAAGCGGTTACCCCTCCCTATGGTCGTTGTCAGGCCGGTAATTAACAGTAAAGGAGGTTGCCGTGTCGTCATTAATTTTCAATATCGTGCCCAACAATCCAGTTCTGTCAATTGCAATCGTTGTAGTGGTCGTGGTCCTGGCTGCGACTGTGATCAGGCAGCATGCCCATAAAACCATCAGGGGCTTCTGTCGGGTGATTCGCAATGGTCTGCGGCTGCTGTCTTTTTCTTTTATGAAGGCGGAAAAAAGACTCGCAGCCCGGAACCGGGAGGTTCTCTTGGCTGGCGGCCTGGACGCCGTCGAGAGGGAAGTGGAAAGAGAATTTCACCGGATAGAAACGGTCGTTGAACGTGACCTTCAGGCTTATCCGACCATGAACAGAAAGTTGTCGGAAGAGATTGAAAAGATCGACCAGAGTTTCAGTGAAAGCGAGGAAGTGCCGCCAACTCCGCCGGTCTGGGTTGATGCGGTCGAGGCTGTCTCCAAGCTGGCCAATAAGGGTGATAGCGGGATGGTGTCGGATATCCTCAAGGATATTCATAATACCATTATCAAACAGCAGAAAAAGGCTATGGACGCCTACTGGAAAAGCACCAATGAGCGGCATGCTATCCTGGGTAAAATGATGCCGTCCTGGCGCAGTATTGCCAAGACCATGAAGATGGTCGGCAGCACCATGACCGGCCTGGAAGAGCGGGCCAAGTTTATCGACCGAAAGATGGACGATTATGAGGAGATCCGTAAAGGCTCTGACAAGGCGATCGCCACGCTTCATTCCTCCTCTATGACCCAGTTTTTTATCTCGTCTTTCTGGTTGTTGGTCGCCATGGGCGGGATCTTTGTCAACTTTCGCCTGATCGAACTGCCGATGTCTGATATTGTTGGTGGATCAGGGTATGTTGGCGATTTCAAGATCTCCGAACTGGCTGCTCTGGTTGTCATCCTCCTGGAGACCTTTCTTGGTATGGCCCTGATGGAGGTACTCCGCGTCACCAGGCTGTTTCCGATGATCGGCACCCTGGACGACAAAAAACGTCGTTTTATCGCCTGGGTCGTCTTTGGCGGCTTGCTGACTTTCGCCGGAGTTGAAAGCTCCCTGGCCTATATTCGTGATATTATCGCAGCCCGTAACGAGGCCTTCACCCAGGCTCTGCTAGGCGGCGAGGCGATGGTGGAAATGTCCCACAGTGTCGTGGCGACCGTCGCTCAGATGGTTATGGGCTTCATCCTGCCTTTCGTGCTGGCCCTTGCGGTCATTCCTCTGGAATCTTTTGTCCATTCAGCCAGGGCGGTAGTTGGTTATGTCTTTGAGTTTCTATTAAGGGTGGTCGCTTTCACGTTACGTCTGATCGGCAATGCCTTTTATTACCTGGGATCGATCTTGATCAGTGTCTACGATATAATTGCTTTTCCGGCAATGTTGATGGAAAGCATGGGCGGTGGGGCGAAGGCTCCGAAAATAAAGAAGTCGAAAGAAAGCAAGAAAGCGGCCAAGGAAGAAGTGCTTGACCCGGAAGAAGAGTAATTAATAATTCGGAGGAGATCCACGATGAGAAAGGTCAGTTTTTCCATAATATTTGTTGTATTCATAGCCCTGACGGGGCTCCTGCTCAGCGGTTGTTCAAAGGAACCGGTGAACAGGACCCGCGGGGTGTATATGCTGATGGATACCTCGGGAACCTACGCCCAGGAGCTGAAAAAAGCGCAGAATATAATCAACTATCTGCTCGGTAAGCTGCAGCCGATGGATTCCTTTGCGGTGGCCAGGATCGATTCGGGAAGTTTCAGCGAGAAGGACATTATCCACAAGGTGACCTTTGACAGCAGACCGTCGATGACCACCAACCAGAAAAGGGTCTTTGCCCAGAAGGTTGATGACTTCGTCAAAGGGGTAAAGAGCAGCCCTTACACAGACATTTCCGGCGGCATGCTGCAGGGGGTTGAGTGGCTTGATGAATCAAAGGCCGGCAAACGAATTATTCTGGTTTTTTCAGACATGGAGGAAGAGTTGCCCAAGGGTCATATCCGGGATTTTGTAATCCCGTTTAACAACATCCATGTGGTTGCCCTTAACGTTACCAAGCTGCGGAGCGATATAGTCGATCCCCGGGAATATATGGATCGTCTTTCCAAGTGGCAGGCGAAAGTGGAAGCTGGTGGTGGTACCTGGGAAGTGATCAACGACCTTGATAACCTTGAGGATATCCTCGATTAACAATTAAGATCTAATCCATAATTAATATAGCCCCGGCCACGTTTTGAATGTGGCCGGGGCTTTTTTTTATGGTCTTTTATTGGTTTTCGCCAACCCGCTCAGCAGGGTTGATGCAGATCTATCGTTACTTGTTTTTGAATGTAAATCTGGATATCTGGCTGGCACCCATCTGGTTCTGCTCAACTCCATAACTGACCACTTTCCAGGAATACTCCTGGCCGGGTAAAAATAAATTACTAAGCGTGGCCGGCGGCAGCTTGTAGTCAAGGTCTCTGGTATAGGCCGAAAAAACAGGTTTTCCCTTGGCCGAAAGAAAAGTTATCAGATACGAAGCCGAACCTTCCCTCCCCTCCCAACTGAAGAGCGTGGCACCAAATGGAATTTCTGCCCGAGAGAGTGGCTCGATGAGTTTAACGGGAAACTGTTTAACGGATCTTCCGGCCACAAAATAGATGGCTTCCGGCAGAATTGCTGCCGGTGAAGGAGAGGTTACCACCAGCCGTAACCGGTGTGCTCCTGACTCGAAAGTCGGGATGCCCGGGAGGTCAGGAGTTTCCACTGTAACTGTCCCCTGGTCACTTGCGATATGACGGTTGACACTGGCAAGGATCCTGCCATCGACTTCCCAGAAGCCCTGGAGCAGACCAGTGCCCTCAAAGGTGAGGTCCGCGTAAGCTTTAAGGGCGGAGCTGTTCTTTTCGATAACGGTTTCGGCCCGCTGGTTGGCGAAATAGAGCTGCAGTCTGGTGATCTTGAACACCCCGGCTGCAGCTGCGGTTTCGGCTGGGCCGGGAAAATGCATACCGGCCGAAAAAAGGATCAGCACTAAAAAACGTTTAAGGAAATTTTTCATGACAGGATCGTCCTTGTCCTTTATCTGAAGGTAAAACGGTGGGTGGTGCTTTCGTTAATGATCTCATCGTCTGCCGAGATCGCCTGTATTCTCCAGAAGTAGGTACTTTTTTCGGAGAAAAATCTTTTCAGGCCATGGGTGGGGATCGTGTAGCTTTCCGCCCTTGTATAGGCTGAAAAGACAGGTTCTTCGTCCTCCTTTTCACGAAATTCGACCAGGTAGGCGCTGGTGTCTTTTTGCAGGTGCCAGCTGAAGGTAAGTGGCGCGAAGTCAAGATCGAGCCGGTCCGATGGGAAAATCACCTTGATCGGTGCCAGCGCCTTTTTTTCTTTCTCGGTAACGTAATAGATCGCTCCGGGGACAGCGCCGAGGAGCGGTTCGGTTATCACCAGCCGAACCCGGTGCCCTCCTGTCTGGTAAGTGGGCAGGGGCGGCACCGTGGGAAGGGCCAGGACCAGTTCGCTCCCCGAGATCAGGTTCCGCTGGATACGGGAGTGGATAGCCCCATCCACAGTCCAGTAGCCCTGTAAAATACCTGAACCTATAAAACTGAGCCGGGCAAAAACCCTGGGTGGAACCTGGTTTTTCTCAACTGTTATCTCCGGTCGATTGTTGTCGAAGCTGATCTGCAGTCTTTTGATCCTCAGGGAGCCGGTGACCCCGGTAGCGAGAGATGCGATCGTGAAGATCCGCCCAAAGGTTTCGGGACCACCAGCGATTGTGTTGGCAGTCGCATTGACCGTAAAGGTTGCTGAACCCGGGGTGGCAACCGTTCCGGAGATCAGGCCGGAAAGGCTCAGGGTGAGGCCGGGCGGCAGACTGCCGGCGACCGGTACTATAGTGTAAGTTACTGGCGGGACCTCTCCGGTGGCCTGTAGCTGGAATGAATATGGGACCCCCACGTAGGCCGGGGGCAGTGGGGAGGTAGAGATCCAGGTGATTACAGCAAAAGCGTCTTTAGCCGGAAAGCCCACCGCAAAAAACAGCGCTAGAAATATGATCAATGACTTTCTTTTCATTACAGCTACCCCTTTATATTGTGAACGGCACAGTGGAGGTTAATACCAGCAGTATGGTCAGGTCCTCATTTTCTGTATTAAGCAGGTAGTCCTTGGTCTTCACATAGTTGGTCCTGATGCCGATGGTTGGGTTGAACAGCTCGACCGTTTTATGGCCGGTGATCGAATAGGCGACTTCAAAATCGGTTGAAAAGATCGCTGTTTTGGCGCCGCTGTTGGATTTGATCAGGTTGTAGCTGCTAACCAGGCCGTAACCGAGCAGGTCTTTATGGGTCCTTCCCTGGATCTGCAGGTTTGCCAGGTAGTTATCAATTTCTTCTCCGGTACCATCCAGTTCAGCCCGGTTAAAAGAAAGACCCGTTGAAAAAGCCATGTTGATCTTGCTGTAAGCTGCAGTCATGGACAGCGCCGAGCTGGTCGAGTCTTGATCGGCAAGCCGGTTGTTCTGGATCGAATAGCTGGGTTGCAGGGTCAGATTGAGGTTCTCTTTCAGGTAGCTGAAAGTGGCCGTGGCCATATCGGTTTCTATCTCTGTTGGAGTTACCCCGACAGGTTCATCGGTGCTGTCCAGGATGGTGTTTGAATAA
>CBDVDF010000128.1:0-5551 GCA_965372675.1 uncultured Desulfobacterales bacterium | reverse complement strand
TTAATTTTTATTTTTTTCGATTTGATGATTTAACGATGTTGCCCTGATTGTCCATTACTCCGATTGTTGTTCCTTTAGTAGCTTCAAGGGCTTTATCGACAGCATCTTTGTTTGTTCCAGCTATATATACCGGTCCACGATGACCCTTGAGTTGGCCAGCAGCATCACCCACCGATTCTGGTGTTTCTACCTCAACGGTTGCACGATTAGATTTAATATCTACGCCTTTGCCATTGTTGTAATCGACCCCCAATTTCTGAGCTATACGGTTAGCGGCCGTTTTATGTGATTTGCCTTCTGACATTGTTTCCTCCTCATATTAGTTAATAACCCTATACCTCTTAACCATCTCATCTGAGATGTCCTTTTCATAACAAAGTGGCTCAGCCCCGCCGGGTTTACTCCAGGCACTACGCTTTCCGCAGCGTCTTCCTGCTCGGTCTCGATTGTATGGGCAGGGACAATTGCCTGAATATGAGGCAATCGACTCTTTGATCATTTGTTGGCGGATCTCTTTGTCGGAGAAATTTCCGGCCTGGTTTGCTGACGGCCAGGCCATTATCAGACCCAGCAGCATAAAAAACAGTAAACGCTTCATGCTCACCCCCTTTTTAAATGAGCAACAGCTATGTATCTTCTTCGGCTCAGCTCTAACGGTACTGCAGATCCTGAGAGAGCATTTTCCCCAGAGTCTGGTCGTAATAATCTTTCATGCACTCGACACCTTCCATACTCCCGGTCCGTTGGTAGCGGGCGTAGCGGCAGCCGCCGAAGCAGAGGGGTAGGTAGGTGCAGTTTGTGCACTTTTCTTCCTTTTGCCAGTTGTCGAGTGCGTATATTTGTTTGTAATCGGTGATTCCTTTATCAACGTGGCCGACCTGAAACTGATCGTTACCTACCAGGCCGGGGCATTTATAGATCGAACCGTCGTAATGGACTGTGAAGCTGTCGTCTACATCGATCATGCAGATATTCGGGATTAGCTTCGGGGTGTTGTAGCCCCTTTTGAGGATCTCCTCGCGCAGGAAGGTCACGGCACCAGCCAGCCAAGGCTCGTCGATAGAACCACAGCCCTCGTTGAACTTTGGGGCGTAGGTATCGGTGGTTTTCGTGACTTGGGTGAACTTGACCATCGCCACTTTGTCTGGTGTGAGGCCCTTTTCAAACAGGTCATCCAGCAGGGCGGGGAACATTGTGTAGTTGGAACTGGTGAAGTTACCGCCGATCGCTACCTTGACCAGATCGTAAATATCTAGGAGGTTTTTGATGATGATGTCGTAGCTTTCTTCTCCACTTTTGAACGGGCGGAACTTGTTATGGTTTTTGGCCGGACCGTCCAGAGTGACCCGGACCCGATCAAGCCCGAACTGCTTGAGGCGCTCGACGTTGGCTCGATTGAGGAGAGAGCCGTTGGTAACCAAGGTAAACTCGAAGGAACCGCCCTTAGCTTTCACCCATGGCTGCAGCTCACTGGCGATGTACTTGATCAGTGGCAGGCTGAGCATCGGTTCTCCGCCGTAGAGATCAAGGATCATCTTTTTTTTGCCGGGTTGCCGGTATCTTTCTTTTAGCTGGTCGATGAGCAGGTCGGCAGTGGGGATATCCATGAAGTGATCACCTTTCATGGTCCCTTCGTAACAGTATACACAGGAGAAATTACAGGCCAGATTGAGAATAACCGAGACCCGGACCGTGCTGTTGATGGCGTTCAACTGATCGATATAGCTGCGGACTGCGGCCTTTTCGGCTTCTGGGTCAGCAACCATGAAACCGGCCCTGGCGAGTTGCTCGGCAGCTTCATCCGGCACCTGGCCGGCCATAAAGGCCTCCAGCGATGGTTCTGGCATGACCATGGTCGAGCATCGTGGCAGTGAAAATAACAGAGCTTCTTTGCCTCTATGGCGTGGGAAGATATGCAGGTAATGGGCTGGGAGCATCTGAATGAGTCCCTCAAATGTGATATGTTTTCGGTTAAGTTAGGGCCGGGACATCCCAAGAAGCCCCGGCCCTAGTCAAGGTTCAGGTCGGGAAGAATGCCCCTATTGCGCAACACCCCATAGTGTCGGCCATTACCTTCATCTCGACTCCACTGTCCATCAATGTGAAGTTAAACTCAGTCATAAGAACCCCCTTAATTGAACTGAAGTTTAATAATCTTCCGACCGGGAACATGTTCTGGGCCGGGGCCTTAACCGTTACAGCCTGTAAAAAATACCAGACAGGAAAGATTCGCGGCATGGGATCTGCCCCTAGCGGCTTAGGGAAATCACCTAAATTAACTGGGGGGAATCACCCGGGTAGGTTCGCGGGGTCTTGCGGAATAAGGGCTGGTGGGGAGAGAGTAAAACTAAAAAAACTGTGCTTTATTGAAAAAAACTGAAAAAGAGCCGGGAATCGAGGATTTACCTAACCTATTTAGTGAGCATGAATACATGCTCTGCAAGGGTAATTGGATTTGACTGAATTATTTTTTTTGGAGGTGAGGTAACCAAGGGGACTGAATTTAACTATGTTTTTTTCATGAAAAGGGAAACAGAGAGATTGAAGTCTCCGTTCTTTAAAATGAAACTTGAAATCCTGCTTCAACCCAGCGCTCCGGATTGGGAATCAGCTCCGACCAGTATTGGGAACCGTTAAAGAGGTTATGGATTTTGGTGTAGATATTGGCTCGACGGCCATCTCTAAAGGTAAATTTCCTGGAAAGGTTCAGATCCCAGAGGAAGTCACTGTAGCTGCCGTTGTTTGATTCCCGGGCCAGTAGCCAGACGTAATGGCCGAAAAGCTCGGCCCGGAAGAGGCCTGGTTGGTCGTAGGTCAGAATGATATTGGCATTGTAGAGATGGTCTTCATCTAGTCCGGCCAGGGTTTCGGTATCCTGATAGATCGAGGTCAGATTGATGGTCAGCGCAAGGTTGTGGACGGGCAGGGTTTCAAGTTCGATCTCGAAACCCTGCCTCTGGTCGTTACCGGAATTTATTAGCTGATCAAGAGCGTTCCTTTCCCAGATCCCTTCCAGGTCATGATAGAAAATGGTGGTCTTCAAACGCAGTGATCTAAGAGCAGTGGTCTCAATCCCGAACTGAAAGGACCAGACCTCTTCCGGATCAAGGTCTGGGTTAATCAAAGAAAAGAAATCGCCACCACCATCGACATTGATCAGGGGAGGGGCCGAAAAACCGCGAGCCACCGAGGCCCGGAATAAGGTGTCTGGTCGGTAACGGTAGACCAAGCCCAAGCTCGGGCTGATAAAGTCGCCCGAGATCGAGTGGTAATCGTATCGCATACCTGAGATAACGGTCAGGGCGCCGTAGCTGGCAGTATCATTCAGGTAAACGGCCCAGCGCTCTTCTAAAGCTGGGGTGGCCACCTCATCCGGCGGCAAAGCGCTAATGATTCGCTGCTCAAGTTCGTTGCGGTGGTAGTCAATACCGAAGGCGAGGGTATGTTGCGCGGTTGTTTTGACTAATCTGGTTTCGAACCCGTAAGACTTTTCCGGTAAGTCCAAGTTCCAGACAATATCACCGGTACTCAGGCTGGTTGTTTTCCGCAAGAAACTCCGGTCAAGATAACTGGCGGAAACGGTCAGGCTGAGGTCTGCGGCTAGGCTGCCCGTGAAGGTAGCGGTGGTGAACCAGTCCCGGGCTAGATTAGTGAAACTAAGATCCATTGCGGGCATATCAAGTAATTTGAAATCAGAGTCGGTATAGCCGCCGGTAATCTGTATTTGAGAACGCGGTAAATGGTATTGGAATTTCCCGTAAAAACTTTGGTTTTCAAAATACCGATTGTCCCGAAGGCCGTCTGACTGCATGGTGCCGCCATAGAGATAATAGCCAAGCTTTCCTTCTTTGCCGCCGGCTTCAGCCCGGCCATCAAAACTGTTTGCTTCGCCGTACGACAGGGAAAGAGCTTTTCGACTCCGACCGGACTTACCTCCTTTCTTGGTAATGATATTGATCACCCCTCCCAGGGCTGAGCCCCAGGCCGAAGAAGCCGGTCCCTTGACCACCTCAACCCGTTCAATTATTCCGACCGGAATCGAATTGGTCTCAGCGGTGCCGCTGGAGTTGTAGTTCAGTTTAACCCCGTCCAACAGAACCAGAGTGTGATGGTTGTGGTAGGTGGAACCGCCGTGGATAAGTAGAGTGGCGGAACTGCCGAAATCGTGACCGTTAAAAGAGACGAAGACGCCGGACACCCGGTCCAAAAGTTCAGCCAGGGTATGGATGTTGGCGGCCTCAATCTCGGCGGCGGAGATCACAGTGACGTTCTCGGCGATCCGGGAAAGGGACTTAGGATAGCGGGAGGTAGCTTCGACCATCGGTTCTTCAGAGAAATAGAGATCGGAATACTTCGGTTCGGACTCCACTCTCATATCCTGTGGGATTGCCGCGAAGGTTGGAGAAGGCGCTGTCACACTGGAGGACAGGATCAAAAGGACAAATAGGGCGCTGTTTTTCATGATATGGCTAATCGACCTTACTTGGTAGCTGGGTTGCACTTTCGGAAAATAATAATTACCGTCTGCAAAGATGTTAAAGTAGATGCGGTGTCTGCTTATCATCAAGATCAACGTGGTAATAAATATAACTTTTTTATAAGCAGCCTATCATTATATAGGCGGTGGCAAACTTGAAAAGAACTATTCTGATCTTATTATCGATTTTCTCTATTGCCAATGTGGCGGATTGTCTGGCCTTTGAGATCGTGATTCTGCAGAGCTCGCGGGCGGCCCATTATGAAAAGGGGGTAGAGGGTTTCCTGAGTTCGGCGGTGGAATCGGTTTCCAGGCAGGGGCTGAAGAAGGCTCAGCCAGACTCGGTGACCACCTATTATCTGGATGGTTCGGCAACGGCTTCAGAACTGCGGCGGCAGATCATCGACAACCGGCCGGACCTGGTCCTGGCGGTAGGCAGTCGGGCTCTGCGTGAAGCCATTAAACTTGACGAGGTTCCCACCGTCTTTCTCCTGGCGTCGGGAGGGGGTGAACCAGGCAGTGACCGCCCCAATATAACCGGCGTTAAAATGGTCATTTCCCCGGTTCGGCAGTTGGCGGCCTTTAAAGAGGCTTTACCGTCGATCAAGAGGGTGGGCCTTATCCATGATCCTGAAAAAAGCGGTGCGTTTGTTAAAGAGGCTCGTCGGGCCGCTATACTCAAGGGCATAGAGCTGGTGATTGTCGAGGTGAAAAGGGCGCGGCAGGTTCCCGGTCAGCTCGCCGGGATGGCCAGCTTGATCGATGCCTTCTGGATGTTGCCTGACTCGACCGTTACCACTCCGAATACAGTTGAGGCGATGCTCCATTTCTCTATCAACAACCATATTCCTCTGTTGGCCTTTGCCGAGAAATATATTGATCTGGGGGCAACTGCGGCTGTGACCTTCGACGTTTATGATATGGGGGTTCAAGCCGGCAGGATGGCGAGAAAAGTTCTAGAAGCACCGGGGGAGGCGATCCCAGCAGAACCTCCGGCCCGGCTTAACCTGCGGGTTAATAGAAGCGTCGCTGCAAAAATAGGGGTTATGGTTGATACCGCTGCGGTCAGGAATT
>CBDVDF010000127.1:0-5556 GCA_965372675.1 uncultured Desulfobacterales bacterium | reverse complement strand
AAGACCTTGGGGACGAAACCGGCCCCGATCCCCTGGATCTTGTGGGGGCCGGGATCGCCGCCGGAGAGGATTGGTGAATCCGCCGGTTCGACGGCGATCGAGATCAACTCCGGTTTGCGTGCTTTGATCACCTCCGAAACCCCGGTGATCGTGCCACCGGTTCCCACTCCGGAAATGAAGATGTCGATCTGGCCGTCGGTATCGTTCCAGATCTCCTCGGCGGTGGTGAGACGATGGATCTCCGGGTTAGCCGGGTTCTCGAACTGGTTGGGCATGAAGGAACCGGGGGTGTTCTTATTGATCTCGGTTGCTTTGGCGATCGCACCTTTCATCCCCTCGG
This sequence comes from uncultured Desulfobacterales bacterium, assembly GCA_965372675.1. Classification (GTDB taxonomy): domain Bacteria; phylum Desulfobacterota; class Desulfobulbia; order Desulfobulbales; family JAGXFP01; genus JAGXFP01. The sequence goes on along the minus strand of CBDVDF010000127.1, from coordinate 5,216 downwards.
CACCTGGGGTCAGGACGAGTTCAGCGCCCAGATGTTTGAGGAGCTTGCGCCTCTCGACGCTCATCGTGTCCGGCATGGTGAGGATCAGCCGATATTGTCGGGCGGCGCAGATAAAGGCCAGGGCGATACCGGTATTGCCGCTGGTCGGTTCGACGATGACCGTATCTTCATCGATCAGGCCGCTTGCCTCAGCGGCCTCGATCATTGATTTGCCGATCCGATCCTTAACACAGAACAGCGGGTTGGCTGCTTCAAGTTTCGCGTAGATAATCGCATTGTTCCCGTCGTTTATGCTGTTCAACCTGACCAGGGGGGTGGAGCCGACTGCCTGGGAAATATCGTTGCATATCTTCATCGCGTTAACTCCCTGATTTCCAATGGTTGTAGTTAACCCGCATATTTCATGAGTGTTTTTGAAAAGTTGTTTTAACTGATTGTCCCTGTGTATCTAACTTTTGGTTTACCGTGGAATATCAAGGTCACAGCTTGTACCAAACGAAACACATGATTTTTTTCAAAAATACTCACCCTGAGGGCCAGCCGATATATCCGTATAGTCTGCTGTATAAGATTTTCAGCATACTAAAGTATAGCTAAAAACCTTATACTTTGCCTATCCGGCATCTCGACTGGTGAAATATCCGGGTTAAGACTTTTTCTTGTCGTGGCCGGAATAGATCAGCTCCGGTTTCTTGAGGATCACCTTGGTGTCGGCCGGGACGCTTTCGGTCAGCCAGATATTACCGCCGATCACTGCCCTGGCGCCGACCACCGTCTCGCCGCCGAGGATTGTCGAATTGGCGTAAACGATCACCTCGTCCTCGATGGTGGGATGCCGCTTGATGTTGCGGTAGCGTTCTCCGGCATCTCTCGGCAGAGAGAGGGCTCCCAGGGTTACGCCCTGATAGAGCCTGACCCGGTCACCGATCACGGTGGTTTCGCCGATCACCACCCCGGTGCCGTGATCGATAAAGAAGTTTCTGCCGATCACTGCGCCGGGATGGATATCGATGCCGGTGCGGCTGTGGGCGTATTCGGTCATGATCCTCGGCAGGACCGGAATGTCAAGCTTGTGCAGTTCGTGGGCGAGTCGGTAAATGCTGATCGCCTTGAGGCCCGGATAACTGAAGATCACCTCGTCAGGTCCTTTGGCGGCTGGATCGCCGTCCATGGTTGCCTGGATGTCGGTGGCCAGGATCTCGCTGACCGCCGGCAGGGTCTCGATGAACTTGATCGCCTTTTCATAACCCTGGCTCTTACACCTGGTGCAGGTCTGGCGGGCCTGAAAACATTCATGCTGGATCGCCAGAATGATCTGGGCCCCCAGATTTTCAAAAAGCTCGGTGGTTTCCTGGCCGAGGCAATACTCTAGATTGGCCGGGTTGATGGCGGTGGTGGAAAAATAACCCGGGAAGAGAATCCTTCTGGCCTGATCGATGATCTTCACTACATTCTCATAGGTGGGGATGGGGATCGAGCCGAGGTGGTCGAAGCAGCCGTGTCGGTCGCAGGAAGCGGCAAGTTCCTTTACCACCGGCGGGATGTCGTTATAAAGATGATTGACGCTCTCGACATCGTCAACGCACTGCTCGTTTTTCAGATCGTTCTTGAACATATTAAAAGTCCTGTTTTAGGATTTGCTGACCAGAAAGATCCCGTAGGTTGCCCGCAGGTTGGGCAGGAAGCTTATAATGCTGCCCTGCAGGTCCTGGCTGTGGGTGTTGATGGCTACCTCCTTGATAAGCTGGCAGCCGGTGTCTCTGACGAAACGCCGGAAGTCCTTGATGGTAATGACCCTGATGTTCGGGGTGTTATACCATTCATAGGGCAGTTGCCGGTTTTTCGGCGCATAACCGAAAAAGAAGATCTGCAGCCGGATCGACCAGTGGCTGAAATTGGGAAAGGAGACGATGATCCGTCGGCCGACCCGCAGCAGTTCTTTGATCAGCTTGTCGGGCTCGTAAACCTGCTGCAGGGTCTGGCTGAGGATTACATAGTCGAAGGCGTTGTCCGGATAATCGAGGATCTCTTCAATGATATCACCCTGGAGGACCTGGACTCCTTTCTCGATACATTTTGTCACCTTCTCCTCAGAGCTTTCAATGCCGGTCCCGATGGTCTGCTTTTCCTTTTTCAGGTAACTGAGCAGCTCTCCCTCGCCACAACCCAGATCAAGGACCCGGCTGCCCGGATCGATCCATGAAGCTATTATCTGCAGATCATAACGCATTGTTGTCTTCTTCGTATACCCGGTCCAGGAATTTGCTGATCAGGGTGCTCTGCCGCTCGTTGGGGAGCAGGAAGGCATCGTGGCCGCATTTGGCTTCGATCTCACAAAAACTGACGTCCAGACCGTTCTTCTTCATGGCCTTGACCATATTGCGGGACTGGTAGGTGGGATACAGCCAGTCCGAGGTGAAAGAGGCCACCAGTATTTTCGCTTTGACGCCGGCAAAGGCTTCCACTTCCGAACCGTTGCCGTGCTGGAGCTTTACATCATAATAGTCTGCCGCCTTGGTGATGTACAGAAAGGAGTTGGCATCAAAGCGTTCGACGAATTTCGAACCCTGGTAGCGGAGATAACTTTCGACCTGGAAGTTGGCATCAAAGTCGAAAGAAAGGGTCTCACGGTCCTGGAGGCGGCGGCCGAATTTGCTGCGCATCGCTTCGTCGGAAAGGTAGGTGACATGGCCGACCATCCTGGCCAGGGCCAGGCCGAGGTCCGGTCCGGGCCCGTCATAATAATCGCCTTTGTTGAAGTTGGGGTCGGACATGATGGCCTGCCTGCCGATCTCGTTAAAGGCGATCGCCAGGGCGGAATGGCGGGTGGTGGTGGCCAGCGGGATGGCGGAAACGACCATCTCCGGAAAGCTGATCGCCCATTCCAGGACCTGCATGCCGCCGATCGATCCACCGATAACCGACAGCAATCTGGAGATGCCGAGATGTTCAAGCAGGTTTTTTTGGGTTCTGACTATGTCGCCGATGGTCACCACCGGGAATTCAAGACCATAGGGTCTGCCGGTGGCCGGGTTGACCGATGCCGGTCCGGTGCTGCCCATGCAGCCGCCAAGGATGTTCGTACAGATGACGAAGTATTTGTCGGTGTCTATGCCCTTGCCGGGGCCGACCATGATATCCCACCAGCCAGGTTTGGAGTCATCTTCCGAATAGTATCCTGCCACGTGGGAATCGCCGGAGAGGGCGTGGGTGATCAGAATGGCGTTGCTGCCGGTATCGTTCAGAGTGCCCATGGTCTCATAGGCGATGGTGATCGGTCCGAGGCGGGCGCCGCTTTCAAGGAGCAGTTGGTCCGGCGGTTCGGCGAAGGTGAAGAACTTCTTCTCTACTATGCCGACCGAGATCCCGTCGCGATCGTGTTCGATATACTCGCTCATCGCAAAAAGACCTTTTAGAGACTTGCCAGGGACTGAGTGAGGTCGGCGATGATATCGTCAACCGCTTCAATGCCGACCGAGAGCCTGATCAGGTCGGGGGTGATCGACAGTTTCTGGCGGGTCGGTTCATCAAAAGAGAGATATTGAGACGAACCGGGATGAATAACCAGGGTCTTGCAGTCGCCCAGATTGGCAAGGTTGTAAGCCATTTTCAGGTTATCGATAAATCTGAAACATTGCTCCTGATCGGCCAGGCCGAAAGATATGACCCCGCCGTATCCGAGCCCGTTAAATTGGGCTTTGGCGGTTTGGTGGGAGGGACTGTCGGTCAGGCCGGGGTAACGGACCCATTGCACGGCTGGATGATCGTCGAGGAATGAGGCGACCGGTTGGGCGTTGGCCAGGTGCCGCTCCATGCGCAGTGCCAGGGTGTCCATGCCGAGCAAGGTCAGGTATGAGTGGAGCGGGGCCTGGGTAGTGCCGAAATTTATATGGTGTTCGCGCCAGACCTTGTCCAGGAAGGCCAGAGGGCCTTTGCGGTCAATGAACGGCTTGAAGTCCGGGAAACGATCAGCCGGCCAGTCGAACTTGCCGCTGTCGATGACCACACCGCCGGTGGCATCCCCATGGCCGCTGAAATACTTGGTCGTCGAATGGATCACCACATCGGCTCCGAGTTCGATCGGTCGACACAGATAGGGAGTGGCAAGGGTGTTATCCACCAGCAGTGGCAGTCCATGGCTGTGGGCGATCTTCGCCGCTGCCGCCAGATCCGGGACATCCATTTTGGGATTGCCGATTGTTTCCAGGTAGATGAAGCGGGTCTTGTCGGTGATAGCCGCCTCGATAGCGGCCATCTCGGTCGACTCGACCATCTTCATGGTAATGCCGTACTTTTTGAAGATGTTGGCAAAAAGAACATAGGTCGACATGAACAGCGAATTTCCGGCCACGAATTCATCGCCGGAGCGCAGCAAGGCCAGACAGGAGTTGGTTATCGCCGCCATGCCGGACGACATGACAACCGCCCCGGCGCCTCCCTCCAGTGCGGCCAGTTTCTGCTCAAGGACCTTGTTGGTAGGGTTGGTGAGCCGCATATATATGTGGTCGCCGGTCTTGCCGGCGAAGGTGTCGCTCAGGTTTTCAGCGGTTGGATGGACATTGGCTGCCGACTGGTAGATCGGCGGCAGGGTCGCGCCTCCCCAATCAGATGGTGACTGGCATTCGTGGATGACTCTGGTCCGAAAATCCTGGTATTTTTCAGAGGGCATAATGGGGGCTCCTGCGGTCGATAGAGTTGTTCGATAATGAGAACTAAGGGGATAATAACACTATCAGAATAATGTTAGGTAGGAAAACTATTGCTCAGAGCAAGTCCTTCAATACTTCGCAGGAGCGGCAGATCTTCATCTTCTCCTGCCAGTTCTTCTGGGTCTTGCATTCGCAAATGGTGCCGTTGATGAACCAGCAGAGTTTGCCGGCCTGGAATTCCCAGGCTGGGCAATGCTTACGGCGTTGAGGAGGGCATTTTTTTACTGTCCAGCAGGGTTTGAGATTCTTCTCATGGGCCCTGGTCCTGGAGAGGAGGAAGAACATCTGGCGTTCGACGTGTGAAGGTATCTTACGCCAGGCCTGTTCATAGCTGTGTATTGCCTTTATCGAGATGCCCAGCAGTTCGGCAATTTCTTTCTGGGTCTTGCTCAGGATCTTGCGGGCCTTCAGGAACTCGTCACTATCCACGGGAATACTCCGGATTTATAAATTTTATCGTTAAGATATATTAGATTTTAATCACCATACCATACGATACCACTACGT
>CBDVDF010000126.1:0-5569 GCA_965372675.1 uncultured Desulfobacterales bacterium | reverse complement strand
CGCCCTGGTCAAAGGCGGGATAAATTCCCGCTGGCCACCGGAACTGGCCCCGGCTCCACCCGGCAACTGAACACTATGGGTGGCGTCATAAATAACCGGACAGCCCATTGAACGCATCACCGGGAAAGAACGCATATCGACCACCAGGTTATTATAGCCCAGCATTGCCCCACGCTCGGTGAGCAGCAGGTTACGGTTGCCGGTATGCTTTATCTTGCTGACCGCATGCTTCATATCCCAGGGAGAAAGAAATTGCCCCTTCTTGAGGCTGATCGGCTTACCGGTCTCAGCAGCAGCCACAAGCAGATCAGTCTGCCGGCTGAGAAAGGCCGGGATCTGGATAATATCAAGGACCTCGGCCGCCGGTTTGACATGGGAAGTTTCATGAACATCAGAGATGATCGGCACCCCGACACTCTCGCGGATCCGGGCCATGATCTCCAGACCCTTATCAAGTCCGGGGCCACGGTAGGACTCAAGCGCTGTCCGGTTGGCCTTGTCGAATGAGGCCTTGAACACATAGGACATCCCAACCCTCTCGCAGACCTCCTTCATGGTCGTGGCCACCTCCATGGCCATCTCTTCAGATTCCAGCACACATGGCCCGGCGATCAATAAAAAAGGTCGGCCGGGGCCGACCTCGAAATAGTCTTTGATCTTTACTATGTCCATTTTCCCTCCTGTCGGGTGTAAGACAACTTTCAGGCCAACGCCGCAGCCTGAACCAGGTATTTATTCCCCTGAATACTTCAGTGAGGCCTTGATGAACTCACGGAACAGGGGATGGGGATTGAGAGGTTGAGACTTGAATTCCGGATGGAACTGGCAACCCAGAAACCAAGGATGGTCTTTAATCTCTACGATCTCCACCAGATTATTATCCGGTGAAACACCGCTGATCACCAAGCCTTTTTTTTCTAAATCTTCGCGAAACTTAGGATTGAACTCGTAACGGTGGCGGTGCCGCTCGGAAATTTCCTTGACACCATAAGCGGCAGCGGCAAAGGTTTTCTTGATCAGCTTGCAGGGATTGGCCCCCAGACGCAGGGTCCCGCCGATCTCGGACGATTCATCCCTGACCTGGATCTGATCGGTCCGATAGTCAAACCACTCTTTCATCAGATAGATGACCGGATGCGCGGTATCCAGATCGAACTCATTACTGTCCGCATCTTTCCAGCCCATGACATTACGGGCAAATTCGACGACGGCCAGCTGCATGCCCAGACAGATCCCGAAGAAGGGGATCTTGTTCTCCCGGGCATAGGTTATGGCCTTGATCTTACCAGGAACCCCGCGCTTGCCGAAACCACCCGGCACCAGGATCCCATGGCAACCGGCCAGCAGGGCGTCCGGATCCTGGGTTTCAAGGTCCTCGGCGCTGACATAGCGCAGCTCAACATGAGTGTCATTGGCAATGCCGCCATGGACCAGGGACTCGTGGAGACTCTTGTATGATTCGGTCAGGTCAACATACTTGCCGGTAACGGCGATGATAACCTTGTTGGTCGGATGCTGGATCTTATCGACCAGATCCTTCCAGGTGTCCAGTTTAGGCGCCCCGGTCCAGATATTAAGCAGTTCGAGGATCTTGTCGTCCAGTCCCTCGCGATGTAAACAGAGTGGCACTTCATAGATAGTCTCAACGTCCTGGGCAGTTATTACCGCATCGGTTGGCACATTACAGAACAGGGAGATCTTTTCTTTAAGCTCCCGGCTCAGCTGCTGCTCGGTCCGGCAGAGCAGAATGTCCGGCTGAATACCGATGGCCAGCAGCTCCTTAACGGAATGCTGGGTCGGTTTGGTCTTGAATTCACAGGCCGTTTTAATATAGGGCACCCAGGTGACATGGATAAAGAGCGAGCTCTCCTTGCCGACATCGAGCCGGAACTGGCGGATCGCCTCGATAAAAGGCAGTCCTTCAATATCGCCGATGGTGCCGCCGATCTCGATAATGGCGATGTCGGTTTCACCATCCAGCTGGAAAATGGCTTCTTTTATTTCATCGGTGATGTGCGGAATAACCTGGACCGTACCGCCCTGGTAATCACCGCGCCGTTCCTTGCTGATCACTGAATAATAGATCCGGCCGGAGGTATAGTTGTTCCTCTGACCGAGATCGGCGTTTGTATACCTTTCGTAATGGCCGAGATCCAGATCGGTCTCCGCCCCATCGTCGGTGACATAAACCTCACCATGCTGAAAGGGGTTCATGGTACCGGGATCGACGTTGATATACGGATCAAGCTTCTGGAAGGTAACGCTCAGACCACGGGCTTCAAGGAGGGCGCCGATGGCTGCTGCCGCCAGTCCCTTCCCCAGGGAGGAAAGAACGCCACCGGTGATAAAAATGAACTTTGTCTTTTTGGTTGGGCTATTTTTTTTCATGAGCGTCACTATAGCAATCCCCCCGAATTTCTCCAAGGGAAACTTGGCCGGGCGACACCATTTTCCAGCAATTTCTGCCAACCTTTCGTAATGGTCGACAGTCGGGGTTTTTTAAGGATATTTTTTCGCTAAAATTGTTTATAAATATCTCTGCCATGTATATTCGCTCACCCCTGAAATTGATCCTGCTCATCTCGCTTCTTGCTCTGCCGGGCTGCGGCCAGGATCAACCTGAAAAAACTGCGGTTCAGCAAGTTCCGGAAACGATGCCCCCCTCGGCTATTACCGTGCCGGGTTGCCGATCCTGCCACCCCTTCAGCTTAAAGGGCAGGCACGGTGAGCTGAACTGCACGGTCTGCCACGATGGCGATGATCAGACCGCTGATGCCTCTATTGCTCACCTTGGGTTGACCGCCCGTCCCGCCCACCCGGATAATATGGCGCAGAAATGCGGTAACTGCCACTCACAGACAAGCACGGCCCTGATGACCAGCCACTTCACGATCAGCAACGAGGTCAACCTGGTACGCCGCCATTTTGGCGCTACCGAAAACCTGGCCGGCCTGCAGGATATCCCGACTAGCGAGACGCCATCTTCACCACTGGAACTGGTTGACGACCTCCTGCGACGCCGCTGCCTGCGCTGTCATCTCTACTACGAGGGGGATGAATATTCAGCGGTGCGCCGAGGGACCGGCTGCGCTGCCTGCCATCTTGCCTACGAGGATGGCAAATTGCTCTCGCATCAGTTCCTGGCCGCCCCGGCTGACCAGCAGTGCCTGAGCTGCCATTACGCCAACCGGGTCGGCAGCGATTACTATGGCCGTTTCGATCACGATTTCAAGCAGGAGTACCGAACCCCATACAGTCCTGACGGTTCATACCCGCCACGTCCTTACGGGGTGGAACAACATCAGTTGGCTCCCGATATCCATCAGCAAGCCGGGATGATCTGCCGCGATTGTCATCCAAAAATGCATACCAACCGGACCATGACCTCGATCAGCTGTGCGGCCTGCCATCTCCCCGAAGCCGGCCAACCTCCTCCCGCAGACCACCTGTCATTCCGCGCAGGAGAGCTGATCTTGACCAGCCGGGGCGATGGCCGCCAGATCAGGGTTCCGGCCGCCATACACCCGGTACACACCCAAGAAGAAGGACAGGCAGCCTGTGCGGTCTGTCATGCAAGATGGACCTTTAATGACCTTAACACCCACCTGTTGAGGATCGACAACACTGATTATGACGAATGGGACGACCTCATTGTCCAGGACAGTTCGGAAGCAGAGATCATATTATCTAATGGCATTTATGGAGATGAAGAACTGGAGCCGGTCATGCAGGACAAGATCTCCGGGCAATGGCGCCAGGGCCTGTGGCTGAAAGGCTTTAAAACCAGACGTTGGGATGCCCCGATCATTGGTGCCGATGACCAGGGCCGCCTGCAGGTGATGCGACCGGTTCTTGATCTGTACATTTCCTGGCTTGACGCTGAGGGCGAAACCGGTTTTGATTCGCTGAAAGGCCGGGGAGAAGGCCTAAGACCATACACCCCGCACACCATAGGTAAAGCAGGCGCCTTCTACAAACAACGATTAATAGTGGCTCAGGAAGATAACAAACCCTGAAAACACCCAAAAGGGACCCTATGCTAAATATGACCAAAACGATAACCATCCTGCTCGGCCTGCTGCTCTTCGGTTGCAGCAGCATGCAGGGTGGCTTGATCATCACCGACAGCGGTTCCCGGGCCAAGACCAGGGTCGATGCCCCTTACAAAAGCGTCCCCAAGGGGGACAGGGTGCCACCCACCCAGAAGCCTTACAAGATAAAAGGCCGGACCTACTACCCGCTACCCAACGCCCAGGGTTTTGTCCAAACCGGCATCGCCTCCTGGTATGGCAGTAAATTCCACGGCCGCAAGACCTCAAATGGCGAAACTTACAATATGTACGAGACAACCGCGGCCCATAAAACCCTGCAAATGAATACCTACCTATTGGTGAAAAACCTCGACAACGGCCAGGAGATGACTGTACGGATCAACGACCGGGGTCCTTTCGTCAAGGGCAGAATAATCGACATGACCAAGACCGGCGCCACCCGCCTTGACTTCATCGGCCAGGGGACTGCCAGAGTCAGGATCACCGCCCTCGGTGAAGCGGAAACCTACCGCCACGGTGCAGTAACCACCGAGCGGTTCAAGAAACATCCAGATTTCCGGGTCGGAGAGTTCTACGTGCAGATCGGCTCCTTTACAGACAACAACAATGCCAGACGCCTTAAAGCGCGGATGCTCGATTGGGGCCGTAAAGCGGTCATCCGCAAATTCGATCGCGGTGACCAAATTTTCTACCGGGTCCAGGTCAGGGCGGGCACAAACCTGGCAGCGGCCCAACGGGTCGAAAAAGTCTTAACCGATTCCGGTTTCCCGGGTGCCTTTGTGGTGGCTCAGTAAAGAACCGCAGAATATTGAACAAGGAATAATGAATGATGAAGGGTGGAAGTGTTCTTAATTGAAAGAGTACACCCCAAGGGTTCTGTTTAATCCCCCCTGAGGGGACACTTCTTGCAGGGTGCCTCGGAGTGTCGCTAGCGCTCTCTTACCTCTTTCGATATTCCAAATTCCTGGTGACCTCGATATTCAAAAAAAGTAGCGGCGACTGCTAGCTACAACCTACCCATCTAAGACGACAGGTAACCTCATAACTCGAACGAAACAAAAAAACCGCATGGTCTGCAGACCATGCGGTTTTTTATTAGATATTGCTGCTCCGGCTCAGTGTTTAAAAGAACGCTGCCCGGTTAACTTCCTTGCAACCTGTGGGTCCGCCTCGTTGCAGGCTACGATGGTATCGCAGTCCCGCATCGAGCCACCGGCCTGGAGAATCGCCGAAACTCCCTGGTTGATTCCGACATCGGCGCCATCCCGATAAGGGAAGAAGGCATCCGAGATCATCACCGAACCGGGCAGTCCGGCCTGGTCTTTTTTGGTCTGGGCATCGATCGCATCCTGGTCCGCCTTGTCGCGTTTACCCTGCTCTATCTCCAGGGCCATGTCTGCGTAAGGGATCCCGTGGGTATCAAAGCAGAGAATGTCGGCATATTTGATATAGGCCTTATGGACGGCGATCTCGGCCACGCCGACCCGGTCCTGCTCGCCGGTGCCGATTCCGACCGT
>CBDVDF010000125.1:0-5598 GCA_965372675.1 uncultured Desulfobacterales bacterium | reverse complement strand
GGATCCCGTCGATTGAATGTCAATTGAATGCAGGGCGAGGGTAGTTTGACTATGATCGCCTCTTTGGCCCTGCAGGTCAACGGTCAACTCTTTGCTTCCGGAGACTGGCAGTTCACCTGTGAATCGGCCCTGTGGGTCGACTTCAGCCACAAGACCATTCAGTGAGACTTCGGGAGCAGATCGGTACTGGTCGTACAGGGCAGCGCGGTCAACTTCCCTAATCTCACCCTTGATGGCCACTCGTCGGTTGTGTTCACGTCCTTCGGCGATAAGGTTACTGGCCAGAGGTTTTGATTCACCATACCAGTTCACCACAAACCTGTTCGGGTTGACCCCTTCATCTTTAACCAGGAAGGAGGCGGCGGCCTGAGCCCTGCGGCGGGAAAGGTCCAGGTTGGACTCGGCATCTCCAACCGAATCGGTATGACCTTCGATGATGATCTTTTCTCTTGGGTAATCCTTGAGGATCTCGGCAGTTTTTTGGAGGACCTCCTTTGCCCTCTCACTTAACTGATCGGATCCGCTAAGGAAGGCACTGCCGGAGAGATCCAGGGCAACCATCGAGGTGGTATTGACACCGAACATCTTCCGGGGGCTCTGAATGATGGTGCCGCTCTTAAAATTACTTTCCATCTGGAACTGGTAAACCGCTCCTCCGCTGAGAAGTTCACCTGCTTCGGTAATACCATCCCAGAGAATGGCGTCCGGTGGTGGTCCTTTGCCGGTAAAAGTTTTTACAGTTTCACCTTCCTCATCAAAAATTCGGAAATGCCAGTTAGCTGGCTGTTGTGCCGAGGTGGGACTTGTGATGAATTTAATCGGCTTTTCGAGCTGGCCGCTGTTGATGGTGACAATGTCGGTGATCTCGGCGAAACTCATCTGGATATCTGTGAAAGGTAGTTCAACCGAACGGCCGTTGATCAACAGGGCATTGGCAGTAAAATTGCCGGTGATCAGAAAGGGCTCTCGGGATTCACGGCTCTGCACCAATAGCCCTTTTTCCCCCGATCTGCCTATTTTCTCATGATCAAAACTGTATGATACGCCAAAATTAACCTTGGCAAGGAGGCCGGGTGTCACCGAGACTACCCGGGCTTCGCCCTTGGTACACTTGGCACCGATACCCAGGTTGTTGAGGTTTATTTTTACGAGGCGGTGTCCGGGAAGCAAGGCCGGGAAGTGGTAGCGACCGTGCTCGTCGGTCAGGGCGTAAGTCCCGTTGTCCAGGGCGACCATTACACCTCCAACTCCTTCCTCGCCGCTATCTTGCCAGCCGTCCTGGTTGCTATCCTTGAAAACCTTACCGATAATGGTGCCGAGGTCGAAAAGGGGATCAAAGGTTACTTGAACCTCGGCTTCTGATTGGTTGGAGATCATACACTGGTCGCAGACATCAGTGGCAACGGCGGTATTGGTATAGTCGCCCGGGGTTGCCCCGGAGCCGATGATCAACTGGTAGCTCAGTGATATATAACCTGGTTCGCCTGGATCGAGTGTACCGTTGAGGTTGGTGTCGTCCCGGGCCGGGATCGTGCCGATATCAAAGACTATCGGCCGGCTGCCGGTCGGCTCCAGCGGGGTTATGGTGTTCAGCATGCCGCTGTTCTTCAGGTATTTGAAGTTCGGCGGGATCAGGTCGTTGAGTTTGACATCGGTTATTGGTCTGGTGGTCAGCAGATTCCGGATCTCCACCTCGTAGGTGACCAGCTCTCCGATGCCAGCATCCTTGCGGTTGGCAGTCTTGCTCACTTCCAGGACCTGGCCCTGGGTAAAATAAACGGTCGCCGTCATCGGCAGGACCAGGGCATCGGTGGTGTCGGTGGCGGTGATCACTGCAGCGCCGGGGGTCGATGAACTTATGGTGCCGGTCGTTGCCCCGGTTGCGTCGGTCGGTAGAGCCGGTTGGCTGATTGTATCGGTCGCTCCTCTGCTCGAGGCAAGGGTGATGTTCTTACCGCTGAGCGGAAGGCTTGATGTATCGAAGATCGTTGTGGTGATGACACTTGTTGAAGCACCGTCGGCGATCACCATGGTCGGGTTGGCGGTTACCGTCGACAGGCCGGGGTCTGGAATAACAAGGGCCACATTGACGGTCAGGCTGTTGCTGTTGGCAGCGTTGCCATCGGCATTTCCGGCAATAACATTCTGCGGCACCACCGCGATGGTCGCAGTGTCATCAACCGTGGCCGTGAAGTTGCCACTGCCTGCAATTGGCGGAGCATCAGCACTGAAGGAAATGTTCAGGTTGGTCCCCGAGACGGTCACCGGGGTCTGGAGGGTTATGGTCAGGACCTGGCCGGCAATAACCGCGCAGAAATCATCCGGGCTATCAAGGGCGCAGTCCGGTGTCAACGGTATGCCGCCTGCACTTAAGGCCGTTACCCCATTAAGGTTAAAGGCGGCCGGAGCGGTAATGGCTATCTGGTTAATGCCGGTATCTAATGGATTTATTACCGGTAGAATATCGTAGCTGAACGGGTTGGCCAGACTTCCGACTATTACGTTTCCCGGGTTTATCTCGGCGGTCGCCGAAGTGACACTGTTGCCTGTCGTGGGGATAATGTCAACGGGAAGCGATGGCAGAAGCCGGTACGAACCTCCCCCATCAACGGCTATGTTAATGGCCGCAAAAGTTGTACTTCTCCATGGAACCAAAATCGCGATGATTATGGCTACAAGCAGGAAGGACAGGATATGTCTTCTTCGCTCAGACAGAAAACCACCTATTAATTGGTCACGCCATTAACGTGGTCTGTTAAAGACGCAGGTTCTGGTTCACATCCCATGCCTTTGGCATGGGGCAGCGTTTTCGGAGTGTTAAAAGAAAGTATTCCGGATTAGCCGGTCAGATCCTGATCGAGATCAAGCCGATATCATGGGTTCGCCGTCTATAAAGGTTCTACGACAAGCTGATCAAGTTGGTCGGCGGTGATGATTCCCCGGAAAACCGTGAATTCACTCCGTACGAACTAGTTGACCGTAGCGTTGAAGGCGATGGCAAATAGATCGCCTGGCGCTATATTGACCGTATCGTTCTGGAGGGCTGTTCCGTCACCACCCACCGAAACAATTGGTGCAGCAGCACTGACCGGGTCTCCTGCGGCTGCAGCATCGCTACCGCCTGAGGTAATTGCAGCACCATAAGCATTGGCCCAGGATGCTGCGGCAGTGACTGAACCATAACTTAATGAACCGGGGACATAGGTGAAGGCGGCATCCAGTGTATCGGTGACGCGGATATCATTAAGAGTTAAGCTTGAGGTGTTGGCGATGTAGATCACAAAGGTCAACTCGGTACCGGAAGGGGCATTTGCAGCTGCAACATTTCCACAAGCAGCATCCGAATCACTCGCGGCAATACAGGTAGCACCGTTGTATACCCCTTTCATCAGTTGTAGTGCGGCAGTTGGTGTTATATCGACGGCGACAGAATCCTGCAGGACAAAGCTACCTGCCGGGTCGTTAACCGCAGTGTTCAGAGCGGCGAAAGCTGATGTCGCCGAATAAAGGAGCAGGAAGGCCAGCAGGCCGATAAAGGTTAGATTTCTGGTTTTGTGCATTTGTTTTCCTCCTGAAGTTACTGGTTGATGATTTTGACACCTTGTTTTTTGTTGGCTGTTTTTGGCTAGCATTGTTGTTTCCTCCTATATTTATTGATCTATTTTGAAACAGGTTTCCTGTTACTGAATTATCACTTCAAAACGGAATGCCACAGTTGAATTGGCAGGTAGATCAAGGGACTGGTTGGTATTGTTGGTTGTAGCGCCGAAGGTGAGAAGATTTGTCACTCCACCAGGGCAGTGTCCGGGACCAGGACCTGGTCCTGTGCATGCCGCACTATAATCGACGACTCCCAGGTCATCGGTCTGGCTGATCCCGGTGCCGCCCTGGGATGGAGGTTTGGCGGCGTTGAATATCTGCAGGTCGGTGGCGGTGTCGGCAAGGGGAGTGCTGGACATATAAAGACTGCCCACCACATAGGAAAAGGTCGTATTATCTAGGTTGTCGACAAAGGTGACGTTGTTGATGGCGCTTGAGGTGTCGTTCTTAACATAGATCAGGAACACCAGTCGGGCACCGATCGGAGAGGTAAGGGGTGAGACGAGGGGCGCTGTACCTCCTAATTCCCAGACCTGTTTGATCAGGGTAATAGGCGGCGTTTCTGTGAAGATGGCATCAGGATCACCGACGACATAGATCTCCCCCCCCGGGGCGATGAATATATCGAAGAGTTCACCGCCGGCGTTGCCCACTATCACCCAGGTCAAGCCTCCGTCGGTGGTCTGCCGGATGTTGCCGCTATCGTCTACGAGATAGCCATTGAGGGTGGTGGTGAAATGGACGGCGTTGTAGTCGAAACTGACAACATTTGGCCCCAGCGTCCAATTGTTCCCGCCATCAGTGGTATAGGCCAACTCCCTGGCCCCTCCACCAATAACCCAACCATGCAGGGAATCCACCCAGCTTGAGTCTCTTATGTCACCCATCTGGGGAGGGACAGAGTTTAGGGCTGTCCAGCTGGCTCCGCCATCAATGGTGTTATATACGTCGCCGCCTTGGGTAACCAGGAAGCCGGTGTTGTTGTCAATGAATTCAATTGAGACGATCGGGGTGCCGTCAAAAGTTGCCGGATGCAGGTTCCAGGTTGAGCCACCATCGATGGACCAGTAAAGCGTGCCATTATTGGCGCCTGCGAAACCGGTTGAACCATCGGGGGTGAAAACGATGAATTCAAACTGGATGGCGGCAGTTTGTAAGACCCAACTGGTCGCTCCGTTGATGGTCCTGTAGATACCGTCAACGCCAGCCACCCAGCCGTTATTGGCATCGATAAAATAGACGGCATTTAGATTGGCGGCCCCGGCGCTGGCGGCGGTGGTCCAGGTACTGCCGCCGTCAATTGTCTTGATCACGGTGCCTGCCGCCCCGACTGCATAACCGTTGTTGGCATCAACAAAGTAGACAGCGTAGAGAGTCTCAGTAGTGGGAATGGTCTGGGGTGTCCAGGCGGCGAAAGAAAAGGAGGGAGATGAAAAAATGTAAAGAAAAGTAATTGTGAGATAAACAAAACCAGGTATTAAGAACCTGGGAATGTTTCCCGGCGATCTGACTGCCATCTACATATGCCCCCCTTTAAAAGATCATGTTATGTCACATTGAGTTGTATCATTTTTGATGAATCATTATCAACAGATAAATACCAGTTAATACTGGTATTTTAGTGGTTTTATCAGGTGCTTGAGGGGGGTAACAACGTGCAGATCTCGTTCTGGTTTGCAAACTAGATCATATTATTCAAGTACTGATCTAGCTGACCCTAAGAGATAGGATCTATCTGTGATCTGTTTATGGGATTGATCAAGCCTTATCAAAAAGGTGCAAGCACCCTGAGTTTTTTATTGTTTTCAATAACCAGATATCTGGAAAATTCATGTTTGTTTTTAAATCTGACTGCTAAACCCAGATTATCGCTTCGACAAACTGTTCCCTTGATCTTCTCCAGTTCCTGGGGCTTCACCCATTGCTTGATAGATCTGGCGTTAGAAAATGACATCAGGATCTCAGTCCCCAGCGGAACAGGGGTTTTAGTCTCAAAAT
>CBDVDF010000124.1:0-5636 GCA_965372675.1 uncultured Desulfobacterales bacterium | reverse complement strand
TAACCTCTGAACCTCTGAACCGGGAACCTTTTTTAGCTTTTAACTATCTTTTTCTCTTCCATAAGGCCGGCTATCCGAATGATCTTCCCGTTCCTCACAGATCTTCAAGGCGGCCTCGGTTGGAGAGCATTTATCCTTGCTGCTCCTGGTCATCACCTGTCTTACCAGGTCCTGCATCTTGTTGCGCACGTGATCAAGGACCTCGGTCGGGGAGGGATGATGATCTGGGCCGTAAAGGCCTTCCATCGATAAAGAGCCGCCGCAGCCGGCCAGGAAGTCGGGTAGGACCGGGATGCCTCTCTGGTGGAGAATGGCGGCGCTTTCCACTGTTACGGCGAGGTTGGCGCCGGGGACTACGGCCTGCACCGTTAGTTTTTCGGCGATCTCCGGGATGACCGTGTTCTCGAGAGCGGCCGGGACCAGGATGTCGCAGTGGCAGTCGAATATTTCGCTGCTGGCACCACTTCTGGCAGTTTTCAGTTCAGGCAGTAGGTTATCGTCGCATTTCAGAAGTTCCGCAACGTCGAGTCCTTCGTTGTTGCTCAGACATTTATTCTCGTCGGCGATCGCCACGATCCGACAGCCGGCCCGGGCAAGTCCGAAGATAGCAGCCTTGGCCAGGTTGCCGAAACCCTGGACAGCAATGGTTGCTCCGGCCGGTTCGATATGCAGGTGGTCGAGGATGCCCAGGGCGGCAGATGCCACCCCGTAGCCGGCTCGCAATCGTCCCAGGGGAATCCCGTTAACCTTCTCTTGCAATACCTTCGATCGTTCGAGGAAATAATCAAGGTCCCAACCCTGGGCCTTGGCAACGGCCATTTTTACCGAAGGGATCTCGTGGCTTGCAGCGGCGGCTTCCAGTTCAACCATATCAATGTTTAGATCCGGACCCATTGAATAGATGGTTTTGATATAAGGAGCGATGGCCTTGAGGAAGCGGCCGACTGCCGCCGATTTTCCCGGCGAGGTCGGGTCGTAGTCGATGCCGCACTTGGCACCGTCGACCCGCAGGTCGGCGATCCGCATCTTGCGGGTCATATTGCGGGCCATCTCGGCCAGGTGCTGCCGGCTCAGGCCCTGCTGGACCCGCATACCGCCGGCACACATCCTATGCACGGTACGGTCGATGGCCAACCAGCCCTTAAATCCTTCTTCTGGGTCGGTATATTCGACGATTATTTCCGGGGCTGATTTGTGGTCGCTGGACATCATTTTCTCTATTATCGTTTTCTTTCGTGAAACAGGAGATATGTACTTGTATGATTCCCATGTTTTGGTTCAGGGTTTTATGCTTTTAACCTCTGAACCCTGAACGGGGAACCTTCTTCAAACCGTAACCACCACAACTTTTAACTTTACACTTTAAACTTTTAACTTATACCCTCAGGGGGTACCTGGTAACTTCTATCTCTTGATCCCCGCACCTGCTATCTTCTTTGTGACAAATGGTTCAAAGACCACCTGGCCAAGGGAATTATCTCGGCGCCGGTCGAAGATCGTCCCGGTAATCTCTGTTGGGTTGGTGCTTCCCCAGTAATTGCCGCCGATCTCCAGGTTCCAGAACTGCTTTTCACCCAGGCTCAGGTTGTAACTGCTGTTGCCGTAGATATTGTTGCCGCTTATTTTCAGGTGGCCGGTATTCCAGGCCTGGCCACTGCGGTCAGGTTCGAAGAAGTCGCGGATGTTCTGTCCGGACGGGACCAGGAAAATACCGATCCGGTTTCCGGTTATCTCGTTAGACTCAAGAAGGGCCGGGCCCTCCATCCTGGTGAATCTCACCCCCAGATCATTGTTGGTGAAGCGGTTGTTGACAACGGTCAGGTCGGCCCGACCGAAGCGGAGCCCTTCGTTATTGTTGGAGAACAGGCAATTATTAACAGATGCGGTTGAAAAATGCACCTGCAGGCCGCTGAAGCCGTGGTGGAATTCACAGAAACTGAGGCGATTCAAGCGGCTGGAGGAGTAGATCAGCAGGTAGGACCAGTCGCGGCGGGCCGGGTTCTCTTCGGCCGAGGCGAAAATTATCGGCCGGGCGGCGGTGCCCTCGGCGACGATGCCGCCCAGGACTCGCAGTTCCGAGTCACCGGTACCGTCGCCGTCGCTGTCGATCTTCTTAAAACGGATCGAGGTCCCGGGCTCAATGGTCAGGATAGCCCTGCGACCCACTACCACCACCCCCTCGATAATGATCTGTCCGGACCAGTTGCTGTCTTGCCTGAGCACCTGGCTCTTCAGGTAAAGGGCAGGGGAGGGCGCCGGTTCTGGCATCAGGTCTGCAGGAGATAGCGAAGACTTCGAGTGCCCTTGGGATTCGGCGCAGCCGCTGATACTAAACAGCAGTGCTGTAATAAGCAGCCAGCGCCAACTCCTATGTCGATAAGATTCAGTCATAAATAGAATTTTATGGTTCAAGGGTTCAGGGTTCAGGGTTCAGGGTTCAAGGTTTTTAGGCTTTTAACCTCTGAACCTCTGAACCTCTGAACCGGGAACCCCTCGGAAAACGGCATTATCCGGTCGACCGGGATCTCGATATTCTCTCGTCTTTCGCCGGGATTTATCCGTAGGGCATGGTTCGGGTTGCCTTCATAGAGGCCATATAACTCCTGGCGATTCGGGGCCTCACCCACCTTTTCGCGGGCCTGCAGATAATAAAGGCCGCCCGGTAGTTCGATCTGGAATCTGCCGTCATTGTTGGTGCGGGCCATATTGCCGGTGATCAATCGCAGGATATGCATCTGGAAAGGGTCGATGCCCATGGCCGGATAGGCTGTGACCAGCAGATTTGGAACAGGCTGGCCGTCCGGCCCTGTCACTCGGCCGGAAATAACAGCTGGTTGGCCGATTGTCGCTGTCCCCTGGGCCGCTTCGGGCTTCAGTTCCCAAAGGGAGGACTGCCGTCTCACCTCATGACGTCTGCCTTGGGGGTTCTCTGCGCCTTCGTCAAGGTAGGTCTCGAGGTCATCGCGCGGATAGCATTCGATGGCCAATTCGCAGAGCTGGTTGTTGACAACCTGGATCGGGTTGGCGGAGGGATAGCAGAACAGGTCGCCCCGCATTACCGGGCCAATGCCGCGCTCTGCCTTTTTGCGACGGGCGATGACCACATAACTGCCCGGTTCGAGCTCAAAGCGGAAGCGGCCGTCTTCATCGAGGGTATTGGTCAGCAGCCCCATGCCGCGAAACTTGCCGTCCAGGCGGTTGTATACCGAGATCACCCCATGGTCAACCGGTTCGCCGTGATAGAAGACCTGGCCACTGATACCCTGGCCCGAACCGTCTCTGCATCGTGGCTCGCTTTCTTCGACCAGAAAAAATGGCAGCCAGTAATAACCACCGCTGACGGTAATCGGGTTGACCCCGTGGTAGGAAAAGAGCCTGCGGTTGTTCTGGCTGCCGACCGCCGCCAGGTAGTAGGTGCCGTCAGGTAGTTCCAGCTTATACTGGCCTTCTTTCTCTCCGGGCCCGGATCTTATCCCATTCCGGCCCGCGACCAGGGAGGCATGGTCCGGGTAGGCTAAGACCACGCTGCCGGCTACCGGTCCACTATTCGAGAAGATCACTCCCTCCAGAACGGCGGATTTGCAGGTCCGGCTGTCCAGAAACAGAAATATACAGATCAGCAGCAATCTCATTACTATATATAATGTTTTGTCTGGTGATTTTAGCATGGTTGGCAATGGTAGCTGACTGGAGTTGACGACAGGCTGTCAGCCTTCAATGATCTCGATCGGGATCTCTGCCTCGCTGTTTCCTTCCGCATAAGCACGGATGATCGGCTCCTCCGGGTTGACCATTGAGATGATGAACATGACCAGTCGTGAGTCCCGACCCAGGATATTGTCAAGAGTGGTCGGGGTGTCCCTGATCTGGTCATGCTCCCAGGCGACCCGGTGCATATGGTAGGAGCCGACCAGGGCCAGGCCATCTCTGCTGAAAGCGGCAACAGCTTCTGCCAGTTCTTCCGGGTCTGCCACCCAGCCCCGCTTTTCGAGAGGCGTCTCAGAAGGGATGGCATGCTCCTCCATCATCCTGTTCATAAACCGGCGGTGCGGTTCGACCGCCCTGGCGTTCTTCAGCAATGGCAGAGCGGTCCTGATGATCACCTGTCCTGCCGATCTTTCCCCGGCCAGCAGGCCGAAGGCCTTGAGGTTCTTTTCCTCACCGTCAAGATAATTACCGGCCAGTTTTCGTCGACAGTGGTCGATGAGTAGCTGCCGGCAGGAAGAGGGCAGGCTCAAGCTGCGAATATTCAGTTTATTGTTCTGTGTCATCTGGGTTCGAATGATAATAGGTGGTCAAAAAGATATCTCTGTCGAAAAAACCAGCGGTATGACTTGATCATATGCGAGTGATTTCAAGATCATATTTTACAGTAAATCGAGCACAACAACCAGCACTAATCCAACCTGATTGCAACGGCTTTAAATGGTAGTGAAAAGTGCTACGAATATATTACTGGTATATAAGCAAAAGATGAAATTGACAGACAACCAGTCTCAATCAATAATAACGTGATAATAAGTATATAGTGCGTGTTGCTTGCTTTTAGACATAGACAAAAAAATACCTGCAAATACTAGGTAGAAAGTATCACAATAGTTTGACTTTCTGGGTTCATTTGTGCTAGAGTATATCAGTTTATAAAAGTTTTTTGGGGGGGGGACAGGTAGTGCCCTCAAGTTTTTTTCAATAATAACAACAACTTGATATTTTAGTAAAAGGGGCAGGGGACACTTGTCTCCCCTTTTTTTACATTAAAGAAACAAGGTATTTTATTTTGAGAAATAGAGATATGGGAACAGAAATTGTTGGTCTTTCTAAAGATCTAAGTTTCAAACAACGCACGGGGGAAAGTATGATAAAGAGAATGGCAGTTTTCACTGTTTTGGTTGTTGCGGCCTTTATTGGTAGCGCAACCGTCGCCCAGGCATACCCGGTAGATTCGCCTCATAACGAATCGAACGGGATTTATTGTTTTACGTGCCACAACAATATGGCATGGTATTGGAGTGATCCCAACAACAATACCGGCGACATTGATGTGACCACTCGCAATGCGATATGTCTGTCCTGCCACGATGACCCGGCCAATATTGTTCCCGGCCCAAACGTCAAGGAGGCACCGCCCAGTCATCTGCATGCGAGTTCTTCAACCTCGGAGAGCAAAGGTGTCTGGTCGACTCAGTGTACATCCTGCCATGACCCTCATTCCCAGCCGCAGTTAGATTGGGCCACTACCGATCCGGCCGACTTCTGGCTGGCGGATGGCGATGTTGATTTTAATGTAGGTGCTCAGACTTACAACTCAGGTGATTCTGACGGTGGCGGTTACGGTGCAACTACTGTTGGAATCGCATTTGTAAGTGGTCTGCCCGGCTGGACCGATCCTCTGACTTGGGGTAGTAAGGGTGGCTTGATCAAGATCGCCAGAGCTCAAGATAACTCCCGTGGCCTCATTTTTGTTCCCAACAAATCAGTTCCCACTGAGACCTTTGAAATCCTCAATGTTGTCGAGGATATTCCCGGCTTCTCATATATATTAAAGGTAAAGGGTCAGATGGCTTCGGCCCAGGACCTGGTCCAGTTCGGTGTTTTTTATGGCGCCAACCTCAAGGCTTCAGTTGTCAGCCCGGCTG
>CBDVDF010000123.1:0-5637 GCA_965372675.1 uncultured Desulfobacterales bacterium | reverse complement strand
CCAGGGGGTCGAAAAACTGCAGACTTGAGGTCTGCCAGGAGAATTTGCCGAGAGGCAGGTCCCGGGCGCACCAGGCCGTTGAGATATGCAGGTGGGCAGGGCAGGTGGTGCCTGGCGCGATAGTTCCTAATATACTAGCTGTCTCGATAACTGTTCCTCGGGATATCGTTGGCTGGGGGGTCAGATGGGCGTAAAAGGCATGGAGGATTAAGCCGTCCCGATCCCGGATAGCGTGATCAATGATGATCGTTCTGCCAAGCAGGTCATCAATGATCTGCACCACCTTGCCGTTGAACAGGGGCGGGACCAGCAGGCCGGCCTCAAGTCGATGTTCTCTCTTATCATCATCAAGAAAAGCGGTGAAGTCGACGCCTTCGTGCTCGGTCGGCCGAACGCCATGGTCACCCCACCATTTCTGCCGGGCCGTAAACATCATTGACGGCTTAAAAGACCACTCTTTGAATCCATTTTTGGCCAGGTTATTTAACCGGACGAATCTTTCGGTAAATCCTGAACTTGATATTGGCTGCATTTCCTGAGTTTAACGGGTTTTGCTGCTCCGGGCAATTCAATGCCTTTTTAGCCAGACCAGTGATATCCCCGTATTCCTCCTCTCTTCTTCGTGAGTCTATGGCGCAAAACATTAAGGGTAAGAAATTAATTAAATACTACGCTTTGGTCATTAATCTCTTGACATGCAGTTTAGGCAAATTACAATATCTTCGCAATTATACGAAATTCTTAGGGGGGAGAATTCGATAGTAATTCCTGAATCTTGATAGTGGCGCTGCAGGTGAAGTTTGCCGTCTGTTGCCTTAAACTGTTAAAGCGAGTTATCCATTTTACCGGGTGATTCTTGGTATCAATCTTGAGGGAGAATGATGATGAATTTCAAAGAGTTGGATGAACTTGAAAACGAGGGAGTTGAGAAACTGCCTTCCGAAGAGAGGCGGAAATTTCTCCAGTTCGGTTTAGCTGTCACCGGTGTTTTTCTGGGGGGGTCGGTGCTTTCTCTGACTTCGGCCGGCAATGTCCGGGCCAGCAACATGAGTCCGATCCCGGCAGCCGGCAAATACCCCTATAGTCCTCACTACAGCATGGTTCTCAGGCAGAATCGTTGTATCGACTGCGAGCGGTGCATGGAAGCCTGCGTCAAAACCAATGATGTCCCATCGTACGGTTATCGGACCACCATTCTCGAAATGGAGAAGGACATGGGTCCCCAGGGCAAGGAAAGGGTTTTTATGCCCGTCCTCTGCAATCATTGCAATCGCCCTCCCTGCGTTAGGGTTTGTCCCACCACCGCGACCTACAAGGACAAGAAAACCGGCATTGTCATGATGAACAAGAAAAGGTGCATCGGCTGTAAGACCTGTATGGCGGCCTGCCCTTATAATGCCCGCTATTTCGACGAAAGAAGTGGGATCAGGGCGGTGGATAAATGTAATTTCTGTTTCGATACCAAACTTAAAAGGGGTGAGAACAATACTACCGCCTGCGTAGAAGCCTGTCCGGCTCAGGTCCGTGTTTTCGGCGACCTTACTGACTTTGACAGCGAGCTCTACAAATTGATCCATGCCCCGGAAAAATTGGTCTGGGTTCTGCGTCCTGAAACCGGCGCCTTGCCGAACGTTTTCTACATTAACGATTAATTAGATGAGGTTATTAGATATGAATCGTAACAAGATCAGCATTTTCACGTTAGGAGCCTTACTGGCACTGGCTTTGGTCATGCTCGTTTTCGGCGGCCAGGCCTTTGGAGAAGAAGATGATGATAGTGGTGGAACCATTATCTTTGTCAAGCCGGTTAAAGCGGTGATTTTCGAGCACAAGAATCATCTTGAGCAGGGGCTCGAATGTGACAGCTGTCATGACGATCTCTTCGAGATGGAAGCCGGGGTCGCCGAAGGTAATGATGACTTCACCATGGCCTCTCTTTACGAAGGGAAGTATTGCGGCGCCTGCCATGACGGTGATATGGCTTTTAACTCTAATACCAGGTGTACAGTATGTCATATCGGTGTGAAGGGCTATAACCGGGCGATGGGTACGGATGCGGCCGGCAATGGCGGCCACTAGGGAGAGACCTCGAATAGTTGCACCGGCTGTTAAGATGCCGGTACGAATTATTTTAGATTTATATAAAAATATCAGAGGAGAAAGATAATGGATAACAATTTTTCATTAGCTGCGGCGGCAAATTCGGTGGCGGCTGCGGCCGAACCGGAATTTGGTCGACCGGCTATCAACAAGGCGACCATGCTGTTTATCCTTTTGTTGCTCGCAGGATTGGGTGGCGGTATCTATGCATTTGTTACCGGCCATCATCACGCCTATGCAAATACCAGAGAGATGCCATGGGGTATACTGATCTCCGGCTATGCTTTTTTTGCAATTACCTCCACCGGCCTATGCCTGCTGGCGGCACTCAGCCATATATTCGGCGGCAATAAACTGGCGCCGCTGGCTAACCGGATGGTCTTCCTGTCCATGGTAACTATCATCTCGGGCTTTTTCATGATCGGCCTTGAGATCGAAAACCCCTGGCGGATGGCTATTTACAACATCCTTTCCCCGAACCTGACTTCGAACATCTGGTGGATGGGAACCTTGTATGGGATGGCCGTAGCTTTCCTGATGCTGGAATTCTTTTTGATCCTTACCGGTCATTTTAAAATTGCGATCACCCTCGGGGTCCTCGGTGCCCTGGCGGAAGTTATGGCAAATACCAACCTCGGAGCGGTCTTTTCGACCTTGTCTGGTCATCCCTTCTGGTTCGGCTCACAGTTGCCGGTATATTTTCTGGCCTCGGCATTCATGAGCGGGGCGGCGGCGATCATCATCTTCACCCATTTTGCCTACAGCATCAGGAAGGAAGCCATCGATGAGGTGACCTTCACAGGTCTGCAGAGTGCCGGCAAGGTCATGACCGGGGTGCTGTTCCTGATCGGTGTTTCGACGGCCTGGAAATTCATCTCCTTCTATGTCGGTGGTTCGGATGCGGGGCGTCTGGCCGCAGATAGTCTGATCAGTGGGCCGCTTGCGGTCAACTTCTGGGTCATTGAGATCTGTATCGGCATGATCTTCCCGATCGTTCTGATGGTCGTGACCAAGTTCAAAAGCCTACCGGCCATGACCACCGCTGCTCTGATGGCGATGCTGGGCGGTTTTTTCCAGCGCTATGACTTTGTTGTCGCCGGCCAACTGGTTCACCCGTTCGCCGGTTGGGACAATATGCCGACCTATATGACCTACATCCCTTCGGCTGCAGAGTTTGTTGTTACCCTCGGTGGCTTCGGACTGCTGGGTGCCGGCTTCCTGCTGGGTGAAAGGTTCTTTGGTAAGGCCTTCCGTCCTGAGCACGGGAAGCACTAAGCCAGAATCTGGCTTAAGAATAAGATCGTTAATTCCGCGGACCGGGTTCACCTGGTTCGCGGAATTTTTTTTGATCACTACAGAAATTCAGTTAGCAGATAGGTTCTTCTGGTAAAGGTCAGTTCTGTCCGGTTTAGAAATTGCTGTATCAATTTAGAATGGTAAGGTTCCCCAAATCGTCATCCCGGCATGTTTTTAGCCGGGATCCAGTAGTTAATAAGGCAAATATTCGGGCTAGTCGGTGATCGGCGCCAAGACCCACAGGCACCAGCGATCGGTGCGTCTTCGTTCAAGCATCCTGATCTTCCTGGCCGGCAGGGCCGCCAACAACTGATCTTCCATCGGCGAAACAAAACCGGCGACGATGTATAGCTTGGCCTGCCAGAAAGATGGAGTTTCAAAGAGCCCGGCCATCAGGGTGTGATAAAGATTGGCAACGACCAGATCGACCTTGGTTTCAGGCGGGTCCTGCCTGAGATCTCGCAACTGCACTTCAATTTGCCGTTCATAACCGTTCAGGAGAATGTTCTTTGCCGCCACCTCGCAGGCCAGCGGGTTATTATCGAAGGCCTTTATATTACCGATCCCCTGGTGGGCGGCGGTAATGGCCAGCAGGCCGGTGCCGCTGCCCAGGTCCAGCATTGAATCGAGCTTGATCTCCGGACTCTGGCAATATTTAAGCAGGGTCTCCTGGCAAAGACGGGTGGAGGGATGGAAGCCGCTGCCGAAAATAACGCTTGGGTCGATGATGATGTCTGCACCGGACTGGTCCCAGACCGGGGCGACGGAAATGCCTCCAACAGCAAATTTGGCGATCTCCTGGCCTGCTTCCCAGTCGGCGTAATCCAGATCGGCCTGGTAGGTGACCGTGCAGCCGTACTGGCGGCATAGATCTTCGATCAGCTTCTCCTTGGGTCGGTGAAAAAAGAGGATCGGTTCGCCATCCTCCAGCCAGGTGCCGATCAGGTCCGGATCAGACAACGGCGGCAGTTCGACCGCGTCAAGGTGATAGACGTAAAGTCTCTGGTATTTTTCGTAAGGAGGGCGGAGCATTTTGCCTCTCTGCTTTACAATTTATTTCCGGCCCCGGCGATCTGCAGGGTGATGTCTACCCGGCTGGCCGGGCGGTCGTCGAGCAGGATCTCCTCTGAGAAGAGATCCTCCGGTTCATCAAGTTGCAGGCGGGCCCCTTTCACTCCGGCAGCGATCAGGGCGGTTCTGATCATCGAAGCTCTGGCAGTAGCCAACTCTTTTAGCATTTTCCCTTCATCGACGCCACTGGTCTGCCCTTCAATTTTCTGGAGATCCGTATAGGCGTCGGCCCGACCGGTGATAGAGAGCATCAGCCGTGGGCGGTCCTTGAGGGTCCTGGCCAGTTTTTGCAAGCGCTGGCTATCTTGGTTGGCAATTTCGGTTTTGCCGGCCCCGAAGGGAAAATACTCCGGCAGCTTCGTTTGTTGGTCGTCGCCGGCCAGCAGGTCAAAAGGTGCGGTGGTGGCTCTGGCCAAGATAGTCCTGACTTTTTCGGCCAGGCTGCCAAAATAAGAGGAATTTAAGTTTTGCAGATCGTTACTTATCTTGAAGTCGATCTTGACCATATCCGAGCGGTCGGTAAGCAATGCCAGGGCCAGTGGCGTATTGAATCGGCCGGAAACACTCTGGCCGAGCTGCAGGCCCCGGATCGTCAAGTTGTTCGTGGTGGTAAGTTTATGGGCGCGAAGGAGTATGTCGGTGTGGAGATCAAGCCGGCCCCGGGCCGGCTGGTAGCCGAGCAGGGGCGCCAGGTATGGAGAGAGACCGGTCAGGTCAATGGCCTTGATCGCAAGAGTCGATACCAGGGCCGGTTGATCACCGAAGAGGGCAACTTTGCCGTCCATCTTTATCCGGGCCGCCGATCTGGCACTATAGGAGGGGAAGTAGGCGGGGTCGGGAGAGATCTGCAATGTTGCCTGCAATGAAAATGGATTCTGCTCGTCGGCCCGGTTAACCATGCTCTCCATTTCGCTATCGAGTGCGGCGATCCTGATCCTGACTGGCGGGTTTGCGGTAAGGTCGGTCAAGCTTAGCGAGCCATCGACTACAGTTAGCTGCCTGGCGCTGATCAGCGGTTGGCCCGGGCTGTCACTATTGGCTGCCGGGAAAATGAAACCAGCCAGGGTTGGGCGCTTGCGGTCGGTTATGGTGGCGGTAAAGGCAGGTTTGCTAAAGGCCAGTTTTTCGAGGAGCAGTGATCGGTCGGCCGGTGAAAGTTTGAAATTACCC
>CBDVDF010000122.1:0-5685 GCA_965372675.1 uncultured Desulfobacterales bacterium | reverse complement strand
GTTTATGTAGGGGCACCTACAAATGTCGCTGCCTATCTTTCAGTAATATCAAAGACCTTGAGGGGCATACCTATGTCAAGCGCAATCCCGCCATGGTCACCCGCGAGCTGTCGGAATATGCCAGTCAGGCCGATTTCTGCCAGTTCAGGGTTACCAGCCTCAAACCGGTAAACCCGGCCAATGCCCCGGATGAATTTGAAAGAATGGCCCTCCTTGCCTTCGACCAAGGAACGAAAGAGGTGATCGATACGGTTATGACTGACGGGGGTCGGGTCTTAAGGTATCTGATGCCCCTTGAGGTCGAAGAAGCATGTCTCTCCTGCCACGCCAGGCATGGCTACAAGATCGGCGATATCCGCGGCGCCCTGAGCCTGACCATCCCCATTGCCTGGGCCGACCAGGCGGTAGCCGCCAACAACCGGCTCTTGCTGGCCATCGGAGTCCTGACCACCATCCTGACCGGGCTGACTATTTTCCTGCTGATCGATTTCCTGATCGTCCGGCGACTGAGTCTCCTTTCAGCCGCCATGGAGAAATTTCCCGGCCAGGCGATCAACCGGCATGAACTGCCGGGCGGTCAGGATGAAATAGCTGAACTGGCTGATAATTTCTCCGAACTAGGCAACCGGCTGCTCTCTTCACAGGCCGAACTGGAAAAGACCCGCGAGCAGATGTACCAGCGTGAAAAAATGGCGGCCATCGGTCAGTTGGCAGCCGGGATCGCCCACGAGGTCAACAACCCCTTAAGTGGTATGCGTAACTGCGTGAAGAGCATGCAGGAAGCCCCGGCCAACGAAGAAATGCGAGAACGCTACCTGAGTCTGATCGATAAAGGTCTGCAGCGCATCGGTCATATCGTCAGACAGCTCCTCAATTTCGGCCGCAAGGAGCCCCTGCACCGTCGCCTGGTAGACATCGATGAGATCATCAGGGAATGCTTTGATCTGCTCGACTACCAGATGAAGAACATCGACCTGAAGTTCGATCTGAACATCAATGACCGGCAACTGGTCGATGCCGAAGCGATCAAGCAGGCAGTAGTCAATATCAGCCTCAACGCCGCCCAGGCCATGTCCGGGGCCGGACGCCTCAAGATCTCCAGCCATGCCACCCAAGAGTTAATATCGATATCTATCTCCGATAGCGGCCCAGGCATTCCCCCGGAGACTATGGACCGCATCTTCGAGCCATTCTTTACCACCAAGGAAACCGGCGAAGGCACCGGACTGGGGCTGGCCGTTTCGTTTTCGCTGATCGAAAAGATGGGCGGTGGCATAACCGTAGAAAATATTACCGGCCAAGGGGCGAAATTCACCATCGAGATCCCCGTTACAGACCCGGACAACTCTAACCGCAATTGAGACAGAGAAATGGCACGAATATTACTGGCTGAAGATGACGAGATCATGCGGATCACCCTCTATGACCGGCTAATCGGCCTGGGCTATGAAGTGGACCAGGAGGCAAATGGCCGAGACGCTCTGGCCCGGATCGAGGCAAATGCCTATCATCTGATCATTTCTGATATCAAGATGCCGGGACTGGACGGCATCAGTCTCCTTGAACAGACCAAACAGATTTCGCCTGATTCCGAGGTGATCCTGATGACGGCGTACGGCAGCGTTGAAGATGCTATCGCCTGTCTTAAGAAGGGCGCCGCCGACTATATTCTTAAACCATTTGACATGGACGACCTGACCATCCGGGTCAGCCGTATTCTGGCCAACCAGCAGATCAGAGCCAAATGCCTCTCCCTCGAAGAAGGAGCCCGGGGCCAAAGGCTCATCGGCAGCGGCCCAGCCATGACGGACCTCAGCCAACTCCTGACCAAAGTGGCCGCCTCGGACTCCACCGTCCTGATCACCGGAGAATCAGGAACCGGCAAAGAACTGGCGGCAGCGGCCATTCATTACCAGAGTGACCGGGCCAAAGGCCCTTATATAAAGATCAACTGCGGCGCGATCCCCGAGAACCTGATCGAATCGGAACTGTTCGGTCACGAGCGGGGCGCCTTCACCGGCGCCGACCGCCGGAAACCGGGCCGCTTTGAGATGGCCGAAGGCGGCACTATCCTCCTTGATGAAATAGGCGACCTGCTGCTACCGATGCAGGTCAAACTGCTGAGGGTCCTGCAGGAAAAGGAATTTGAAAGATTGGGCGGCGGCAAGCCGGTCAAAGCCGACGTCAGAGTGATTTGCGCCACCGCCAAGGACCTGACCGCCGAAATCCAGCAAGGGACTTTCCGGGAAGACCTTTTTTATCGGCTACAGGTCATTCCGGTGAATACCCCGCCCCTGCGTGAGCGCAAAGAAGACATTCCCGAACTCTGCGATCATTTTCTCGCCGAGTTCGGCGCAAAGCGCGGTATGAAACTAAGCCTCTCTTCCGGAGCAATGGATTGTCTGATGGGCTACGATTTCCCAGGTAACGTCAGAGAACTTCGCAATATAATAGAAAGGGCCTCCGTACTTACCAGCTCGCCGCTCCTTGACCTTTTCGAGCTCCCTGGAGATCTGAGCAACAAGACAGGTCCTCCGGGTTCCAAGCCAAACCTGAATCTGGCCAAGTCCGTTGCCCGAGCCGAGAGCAGTTGTATCCTGAAAGCCCTGAACGAGACCGGCGGCAACAAAACCGAAGCCGCCGTTCTGTTAGGCATCAGCCGCAAGAACCTCTGGGAAAAGATGAAGCTCTACGACCTCCAGCTCTGAGAATGGCCTGCATGAGTAGGGAAATCCCCCACCTGAAATAGGGCTTACCCTACCTGACAACTTTAAACAGTTTAAGTAATATCTTAATTATCTTTTTTCCTTAGAAGCCCTGCTAGTCTTACTGAGATGGTCCCCCCACTTCAGATAGCGGGGCTTTTTTTATTAATTCCTCCAGAAACCCCGGCGCCCTGCTGAATATTTGCCTGGCAGTCACCCATATCCGAAGCCTTCAAGATCAAGGTGCGACAATTTGCCACACCCCCAAGGACGAAATGATATGCTATAAATTTAACACTACTTGGTGGTACACATGCTTTCCTTAATAGATTTGCTGGCACCGCTTCTCCGCCCCCAAATACGGTAGAAGCGGTGTCGATAGCAAAAAAAGCAAAATGCTTCTTCTGGCCTTTCGCCAGCTTTTCAGCCAAATACCCCGATTTAAGGAGAAAGAAAATGATTCGAGAAAAACTACGGCGCCCGACATCGATCAGCAAAATAGTCCTGTTGCTGGCACTGTTTCTTTTTACTGCAACTTTCGCCAGTCAGACCATCGCGGCGGAGAAACCCGGCCCACAGATAATTCCAGCTGACATGTCCTGCGGGGTCTGCGGCATGTATCCGGCCAAGTTCGTCAGATGGCAAAGCCAGGTGATCTTCACCGACAATAAAATGGTACCGTTCGATGGCTGCAAAGACATGTTCAAATATATCCTCAACATGGCCAAATATGACCAGGCCCACACCAGCAAAGACATTGCTGCCATCTGGGTAAAAGACTACAACAGCGGCAAGTGGCTAGACGGCAAAGCCGTTACTTACCTGGTCGGCAGTTCTGAAATGGGTCCGATGGGCAAAGAGCTCCTCCCCTTTGGCAATCCCACCGAAGCCTTGACCTTCAAGAAGGAAAGGAGCGGCATGATCATGAATTACGATGACGTCACCATGGCTGATATCAAAAAGCTGGGCGGCATGAAAATGATGGGCATGAAAAAGAAAATGTAGCGGCGCCATTCTCATTGTAAAATAAATACCTCTTTACTTGCCTGACATATTAAGTAAAGAGGTATTTTTATATGAAGTTCGGTGTTGACCGGCTGCTGATCTGGGCATTATCAATTGAGACAATTTAAATGATCGAAAAATCCCAACTGACCTCATACGAATCCGGCACCTCGAAGATAGCTTTTGCCTGGCTGTTGAAACTGCGCTGGGGCGCGGTAATTTCTCAGCTTTTCCTGATCGCCATCGTCAGCCTGTTCTTTGAGATCTCGATCCCCTACCCTGTCTTGTTGCTGGTCATCTTCTTCCAGATCTGCAGCAACCTCTACTTTCACTTTCTCGAAAAAAGAAACACCGTTATCAGCCCAACCCTGTTCGGGCTGGTCATGGCCTGGGACATTGTCCATCTGACCCTGCTGATCTATTTTACCGGCGGTCCGATGAACCCCTTCACTTTTCTCTATCTGGTCCATGTCACCATTGGCTCTATCCTGATGCGGCAGAGGTGGGCCTGGGGGCTTGCTTCCCTGACCATTATATTCTATGCCCTATTGTTTCTGTTACCAGCCGCCCCCGACTTTGAGCAAGGGCTCGTTGCCACTCCTGCTGTCCCGGTCTGTCTTACCAACACCAGCATGGGGCTTCATCTGCAGGGGATGTGGCTGGCCTATTCGATCACCGCCATCTTCATCGTCTTCTTTGTCAGTAAGATCCGCGCCGCCATGGAATCACATCAGCAGACCCTGGCAAAACTCGATGCGGAAAAACGCCGCAGTGAAAAGATGGCCTCGCTGGCGACTCTGGCTGCCGGAGCGGCCCACGAATTCTCAACCCCTCTGTCGACCATTACCATCGCGGCGGGAGAGATGTCGCATCACCTGCAGGAGCACGATGGTGATCCGGAACTGATCAGCGATGCCAACCTGATCAAGAGTGAGATCAACAAATGTCGGAATATTCTCCAGCAACTCGCAGCCGATTCAGGACAGCACCTGGGAGAGTCGATCGTCGCAGTCAGTCTGACCGAGATAATTGATATCGTTAGCACAGAACTGGCAGAAGAAACCGGCCAAGCGATCGTTCTGGACCTTAAAACCGACAACCAGACCCTGAACATCCCCCTCCAGTCCTTTATCCGGACAATAAAAGGCCTTTACAGAAATGCCCATGATGCTTGCCCGGATGGGGACATTTATGGCAAGATATATATAGACGAGGATAATTATCTCTGTTTTTCCGTCACAGACGAAGGGGATGGGATGAGCGAAGAAACAGTAACCCGCGCCTCCGAACCCTTCTATACTACCAAGGATCCCGGCAAGGGACTGGGCTTGGGACTTTTTCTGAGCAGTTCTCTGGCCGAACGATTTGGCGGTGACCTGCTGATAGAATCGGTTCCAGGAAAAGGTGCCACGGTCATCTTCAGAGTTGACTGCGCCAGGATCATCCCGAACGGAGAAGTATAACAATGAAGACCATCCTGCTTGTTGATGACGAAGAACATTTCCGCGACCGACTGGCCCGGGCCCTGACCAGGAGAGAGTATGAAGTCCTCCAGGCCGCCAATTACGAAGATGGGATCAAGATCATCAAGAACCAGAAGCCGGAGATGGCTGTCGTTGACCTCCGGATGCCGGGCCCCTCAGGGCTCGAGCTGGTCAAATCGGCTATGGAGATCGATCCCGACCTTAAGATCGTGGTCCTCACCGGCTATGGCAGCATTGCCACCGCAACCGAAGCGATCAGGCTGGGAGCGATCAATTACCTGCCCAAACCGGCCGATACCGATGAAATACTGGCGGCATTTTCCAAGGACCAGGAAGAAGCTGCCCTCCCTCCCCCCACTAACATAGATACCCCTTCTCTGGGCCGGGTCGAATGGGAACACATCAATCGGGTACTGACCGACTGCGGCGGCAATATCTCGGCGGCCGCCAAACGGCTTAATATCCACCGCCGGACCCTGCAACGCAAGCTC
>CBDVDF010000121.1:0-5726 GCA_965372675.1 uncultured Desulfobacterales bacterium | reverse complement strand
GCCGACCAGGTAGATCGTGAAAGTCGTGCCCTCTCCAGGGATGGAGTCCACCATTATATGGCCACCATGTTTGGCGATGATCGAATGAGTGATAGCCAGACCTAGTCCATTGCCCTCTTTCTTGGTGGTGAAATACGGGTCGAAAACCCTTTCCAGCAACTCCCCGGGGATCCCTGAGCCATGATCCCTGATGGTTATCCTGACCAGATCGTCAGCATCAACCGGAATATGTCGCTCAGCGTTGGCATAATTCTCGCCGCTTATTTCGATCAAGCCACCATCCGGCATCGCCTGGCTGGCATTGAGGATAATATTCTGCACAACCTGACTTACCTGGCCGGGATCTATCTCCACCGGCCAGAGTCCTTCGGCAAAATCGTAGTCACATTTAATATTACTGCCGCGCAAAATAAAACTGGCCGAATCTTCGATGATCTCATGGATCGAGGTGACCTTCTTGACCGGTTCCCCACCCTTCGAGAAAGTAAGAAGCTGCTGGGTAAGGTCCTTGGCCCGCAAGGAAGCCTTTTCCGCCCTGGCGAGCAAATCGTATCGCCTGTCTTCGGGATCAGTTGACATCAAGGCAAGATTGATATTGCCCAGGATCGCGGCCAGGATGTTGTTAAAGTCATGGGCTATCCCGCCGGCCAGGACTCCGACCGACTCGAGCTTACGGATCTTCATCAGTTCCGCCTCGACCTTCTCCTTGCCGGTGACATCCCGAAAAACCAGGACCACACCAACGATACGACTATCTTTATCCCTGATCGGCGCCCCGCTGTCGGCAATGATCCGCTCCACACCATCCCGGTCAATAAGCACCATATCTTTGACCAGCTGGACAATATTGCCGCTCTTGACAATATTGTCGACGAGATCAGTGATCGGTTCCCGGCTCTGGGAATCAATCACCTGGAACACCTCCGAAAGGGGGCGACCAGCCGCCTCCTCCTGGGTCCAGCCGGTCATCTCTTCAGCAACCTTGTTGACAAAAAGAACCTTGCCTTTTGTTTCCACGGTGATCACCCCATCGCCAATACTGCGCAGGGTCACCGCCAACCGCTCCTTTTCATCAGCCAGAGCGGCCTCGGCCGCAGACCTGAAATCCACTTCCTTTTTGAGCATTATGTTGGCGTTGGAAAGATCGGCTGTCCTTAATTTAACCTTTTCATCAAGATCATCCCGTGCTTCCTTCAGCTGCAGCTCAGCTTGCCGCCGCTCTTCTATTTCCTTCTCAAGCATAACATTGCTTGTCTCGATCTCCTGCTTGGCCTGCAGGGCCTCCTCTGCCACCTTCTCAAGATGGAGTCCCATCTTTCTGGTCAGCAGGAATCCCAGAAAAGACATGAGCAGGACCACTAGCGAAATAAATACCACACTGATGATCGCCTGGTTGTCATGGGCGATAACAACCTTATTTACATTCGAAACGTCGGTAGAGGTCTGCAAGAATATCCTCTCCTGCTCAACCATTACGGCCCGACGGAGCGATTCAAAGCGTTGCTGGTCTGCGACCATAAGCATCAAGGCATGGTACAATCCATCGATCTCCTCCTTGTAGCCAGGTAATTCGGCCAGCATTACTCTGGCATCATCACTTACCAGTTCAT
The DNA here is from genome assembly GCA_965372675.1 of uncultured Desulfobacterales bacterium. GTDB lineage: Bacteria > Desulfobacterota > Desulfobulbia > Desulfobulbales > JAGXFP01 > JAGXFP01. The sequence goes on along the minus strand of CBDVDF010000121.1, from coordinate 4,116 downwards.
CACCTGAAGTCAGGGTACGAAGGGTTCTTTCGAGAATCTGCAGATTACTGAACGCCGTCTTACTGTCGCTGTCAGCCCCATGGGCTACGCCAAGCAGGGCGGGAATATTACTGGAAACACTGGACTCAATAAGGATCTGGACGTGCAGGAGATGCTCCTGGCAGAAAGGCACCAGAATATATAGTTGCTGCAGACCACTGGTATTCCTGCCCTCCAGGGTTGCGTCAACCATCAGTTCCCCGGCCATGTCCCCCATAGCTTCGAGTCGGCGGGAGAAGCGCTCATAATATCCATCCAGAGAGGAAACTCTCTGATTGATATCGTTATAATCACGCAGGATCTCAACCAGGCTGGCCCGGTAGCTGCCCAGCAACTCCTGCAGTTTTAACTCATCCTGATTGTCAGTCTTATCGGTAATTTGCAGGATCAACCGGCCAAAATCATTTACCAACTGCTGCTGCTCTTCTTTAAAACTTCCCGGTTGATGGAGGATCCTGGAGAGCAGGTCCCTGATGTCCAGTTCGATCTGGACCAGATTTCTTCTGATCTCGGAATTGTCCGTGATCTCTGCGGTAACCCTGCCAACTTCGATGAAAACATGCTGATGCACGGCCCTGAAATATAAAATTATCACCACGAAGGCAACCGCCAACATGGTCAGGGTGGCAAAGTTGACCAGCAGCAACTGCCGGGGGCTTGAGGCTGCCCTTATCTGTTTGATCTTTTCTCTCAATGCTTCACTTCAACAGTTATCAATTCGGTGCCGATAATGGCCTCGGGGGAAGGCTTCATGCCTAGTTTCTTGAGAGTGGTCAGGTTCAGCAACCGGGGCCCATTTTTGTTCCAGGTCACGGGACTATCGGCAACAGCTCTGCCCTGCCAGATCTTTTTCAGCAACCTGGCCGCAAGAGTCCCCTGTTCCATATCATCCTTGATCACTCCACAGAGCACCCCGGCCCTGATCTCCCAGCCGCTGGCACCGATCGTCGGCTTGGCATAGTTATTCACTACAAACCCGACAACATCGGCCCCTTCCAGCTTGAGCCCTTTTTGATCAACGACCCCGGCAAGATTAAGCAAAAACAGGGCGTCAACCTGCAGGCCCGGTCCAGACAAGACCTTCTCCAGTTCCAGCATGGAGCTGACAGGATACTTGCCGGCGATCTCGGCCGAATAAGAATCCTTCTCCTTCTCGATCTGGGCCAGATTTTTCCGGTTGGTAGGGTTGTCCTTGTAGACAAAGGCGATCTTTTCAATGGTGGGAACAATGATCCGGGCAAAGCCGATACTTTCCCGATAATGCTTCTTCTCGAGAACCCCCGTGACATTGGTGGCCGGGAAGCCATAGGCGGTCGCCTCATCGTTAACCCCACAAAAGATGACCGGGGTATCAACCTTATCTTTCAGGTATGGCACAACGAACAACGACTGGGCATTGTCATCTGCAGCGATGACCGCGTCCGGCCGGAACTCCTGATAGAGCCGGAAGGCCTCCGCCGCCTTGGCCTCTCCTCCGGCCAGATCTTTCTTGGTGTTCATCCACAGGTATTTGATCCGGGCCCCTGCCAGGGAGGACTCCAGACCTTCTTTGATCTTTTGCTCCCCCTCAGAACCCTGGTGGTAACTCATCACCACCAGGACCTTTTTGCCGACCACTTTATCCGCATGAGAAGCCACGGCCGGCAGGGACAAATTAACCAGCATAACCGCCGCAACCAGACTTATCAGGAGCGGCCTGATATATCTCTTCATCGTAACCCCCATATTATTTGACCAGAGTTGAGCCGAATATCACTTCCTTGCCGAGCCTGATATCGAGCTTTTTGGCCGTGGTCAGATTAACCAGACGCTGGCCGTTCTTGTTGGCACCGACCGGCAGCTTGCCTATCTCCTTGCCGGCAAGAACCTCCCGGACCATCCTCGCCGCAAGTTCCCCTTGTTCGAAGCCGGTCTTGACCACCCCGCAAAGGGCCCCGGCAGCAACATTATAGTCTTCGGTTGAGATGATCGGCCGCCGGGAGATGGTGCTCAGGACCTTGATCGCCTCCTGACTTTCCATTTGCCTGGCGTCTTTATCCAGGATCCCGGTCAGATTAAGGACCAGGAACGCATCAAAATCCTCCGTTCTGGATTTTATCTTGCCGACCGCCCCAGCCAGAGTTTCGAGTTTTAGATACTCTATGTCCTCGAGCGAATAAGAGTCCTTTTCCTTGGCCAGCTGGGTAATATTCCGCTGATTTGACGGGTTGTCCTTGTAGATCACTGCCAGCCGGTTGATATTGCCGGTGATAAGCCGGGCAAAATTTATCGTCTCCAGAAAATGCTTGATCTCGACGATCCCGTTAACGTTGGTGGCGGGATAGCCGTATTTACCGGCATTATTATTGACTCCGCAGAAAACGACCGGCGTCTTGACCTTATCCTTCAGATAGGGAACCACGAACATCGATTGGGCATTATCGTCGGTGGCGACCACCGCGTCCGGAGCAAGATCGTGGAACAGGCTGAAAGCCTCCTTGGCCCTGGCAGCGGCGCCACTCTTGTCCCGTTTACTGTCAAGATAGAAATAGACCAGTTCGGCGCCACGCAGGCCGGCCGCCAGTCCTTTCTGCTCCTGATCCTGCCAAGTATTGCCCTGGTGATAACTCATCACCACCAGGATCTTGCGCCCAGCCAGAGAATCTTCCACCTGGGCCTCTGAATGATCGCTGAAGATCATGGGCAACAGACAAAGAAAGCCCGCCGCCAAGCCGGACAGCAAAAATCGTTTCATCGCTCGCCCCTTTATACTTTAAAAAATATGATCGTCTATCTCCTAATACTGATGATACATCAGGAGATTATGACAGAGCAATTAAACTTGCCATTTTTTTCCATCATTCCGGCGAAGTTCGGAGATAGCAAAGGCTCCGATCTAGAGGGCTTGCAGGTTTTGACTTAAATGATCTGGCCGCCAGTAGTGGTCAGGCAAGGATATGTTAATCCCTGGCCCTCAGCTTGGCATCGATCATCTCTTTATGGCTCAGGCGCAGCAGATTGGCCAGCTTGTGGGCAAAATGATCTTCATGCTTATCGAGTCGCCCGTCCATGAAGATGACCCGCCAGACGTCCTCCATTATTGCCAGCTTTTCATCTTTGCTGAAATCCTGGTTCACCCGATTTGTAAATTGCCAGAGATCAACCGCCTCTTCCCTTTCCAAGTGGGCCAGTTCAAGCAGTTCCGCCACACAGTCAGCAGTAAGGCTAAACTTGGCCCGCAGGGTCTGCACCACATGCTCCATCTCTTCTACAGTACACTCGTTATCGATATGGGCTGCTTCCAGGAGCAGGACCCCGGCAGCCAGATGAATTCTCTGCTCCCCACCCTCCTCTCTTGCCCGTTCATTGCTCTTATTCCCGTTCAGGATATTGCGGATCATTGACAGCATTTTTTAAAAGTCTCCTTCACTCTTTATTTTACGTGGCTATTAAGCAAACTCAGCTAAAAATCTCTTTCTGCTCGTTAATTCATGGATCGGAGTCGAAATTTATCCCCCACAAGGGGGGACTGAAAAAAGTACCCCTTGAGGGGTGCTTACCTCCGGCTAGAAGCCTGCCGGAATTACGATTAAAACTTTCGGCCCGTCATCCCGGCATGTTTTAAGCCGGGATCCAGTTGCTAAGCTGAGTTTCATATAGAGCCACATTCTTTTATCACTACCCTTTTGAGAGCAGATATTCTTCCCTGACCGTTTCCAGTTCCTCCCAACGCCCGTAAGCCGTGGCCAGAAGCTTCTCCAGCTCTGCAAGCCGGGCTTTGGCCTTGACTATCTCAACGCCATCAGCCTGGTAAAGAGTCTGGTCGGCCATAGCTTCGTAAAGTTGCTGCTGCTCTTCTTCCATGGTGGTGATCTCGGCCGGCAAAGCCTCCAGTTCTCTTGTTTCCTTGAAGGTAAGTTTAGGCGGGCCGCTTGACCGGGGTTTGCCACGGCCTGCATCGTCAACATTCCTTGCCGGTCGCTCTTCTTGCCGGTCGGGACGCTGGACAAGCCAGTCGTCATAGCCGCCGGCATACTCCTGCACCACCCCTTCCCCTTCAAAGACCAGGGTGCTGGTGACCACATTGTTCAGGAAATC
>CBDVDF010000120.1:0-5730 GCA_965372675.1 uncultured Desulfobacterales bacterium | reverse complement strand
ACCGTTACCATGCGGGATGAGTTGAAAGAGAAAGTCAAGGCGGCCGGAGGCAAGGTTGACTTTGATCAGGCCGCGGCTAATTTTACTCCGGCTGATACTACCGCAGGGATGGCCAAGCAGGGTGGAGATGTGGTCCTGACCGGCAACCCGGACGAAGATGAGGATATAAAATCACTCAAACTGACCCTGCTCTTTGGTCTTAAAGGTTTGGCGGCTTATGCTGATCATGCCCGGATCATGGGCCAGGAAGATGATGTTGTCTACGCCTTTGTCCACGAGGCCCTGGCTGCTTGTATCACGGATGGCCTGTCCGCCGATGATTGTGTGGCCGCCGCCATGAAATGTGGTGAGGTCAATCTCCGGGCCATGGAGCTGCTTGATGCCGGTAACACCGGGACCTATGGTCATCCGGTGCCGACCTCGGTGCCGCTGGGCGCCAAAAAAGGTAAGGCCATCGTCGTTTCCGGCCATGACCTCAAGGATCTTGGCTTGCTCCTCAAACAGACCGAAGGTAAGGGCATCAATATCTATACCCACGGTGAGATGCTGCCCACCCACGGTTATCCGGAACTCAAGAAATACCCCCATTTCTACGGCCATTATGGAACCGCCTGGCAGAATCAGGCCAAGGAATTTGCGGCCTTTCCTGGGGCTATTCTGATGACCACCAACTGTATCCAGAAGCCGAAAGAATCCTACAAGGATAACATCTTTACCACCGGCATGGTGGCTTGGCCCGGAGTGAACCATATCGATAACGACAAGGATTTCAGTCCGGTTATTGAAAAAGCCCTGGCCATGGAAGGTTTTACCGAGGATACCGACAAAGGTTCAGTGATGGTCGGTTTTGCCAGAAACGCGGTACTCGGCGTAGCCGATAAGATCATCGAAGCGGTTAAAAACAAAGATATCCGCCATTTCTTCCTGGTCGGTGGTTGTGACGGCGCCAAACCGGGCCGTGACTACTTCACCAAATTTGTTGAGCAGGTCCCGTCTGATTGTATCGTCATGACCCTGGCCTGTGGTAAGTTCCGTTTCTTTGATAAGGACCTGGGCGATATCGGTGGCATCCCGCGCCTGCTTGATATCGGTCAGTGCAATGACGCCTATTCTGCGGTGCAGATCGCGGTGGCCTTGGCCGGTGCCTTCGATTGCGAGGTAAACGACCTGCCGTTGTCCTTTATCCTTTCATGGTACGAGCAGAAAGCGGTGGCGATCCTTCTCACCCTGTTCAGCCTCGGGATTAAAGGGATCAAGCTCGGACCGAGCCTGCCGGCCTTTATTACCCCGAATGTTCTTGATGTATTGGTCAAGAACTTTGAGATCGCACCGATCGCAACTCCTGAGGAAGATCTTAAAGAAATCCTCGGCTAGAGTGATTATTATATAGTGTCGTGTCAAGGATGAAATGGCCAGCAAGATGCGTCAGCTCAGAGTTGACATGACAGTAGTGACCGGGGAACTTTTCCCCGGTCACTGGCTGGTTTTGATGAAGTGATAAATAAACTGACCTACTGGAGAAAGGATCATGCAATGCCCCGGACAGGATAGCCGTTACTGGGACGGTGAGGCAGTTTTTGAAGTGAACTGTTCAGAGTGCGGCAACGTATTGGAGTTTTTTAAGGATGATAATGCCCGTAAATGTGGAAAATGCGGCCACAAGATGCTTAACCCCCAGATCGATTTCGGTTGTGCCGCCTACTGCCCATATGCCTCTCAATGTCTTGGTGAGTTGCCCCCTGAGCTATTGGCCAAGAATCAGGAACTCCTTAAAGATCGGGTGGCGATTGAGGCCAAAAAGTATTTTGGCAATGATTTCAAACGAATAGCTCATGCGCTGCGGGTGGCGCGGTTGGTCGATAAGATCGGTGGCCTGGTCATGGAGCATGAGATCGAGGGTTATAATCCCGCCGTAGCCGGCATCGCCGCTTATCTTCACGATATCGGCATCCGGGAGGCGGAAAGGAAGTTTGACAGTTCCGCGCCCAAATATCAGCACCAGGAAGGGCCGCCGGTTGCCCGCGAGATCCTGAGCGGTCTGAAGGCCAACGAGGGGATCATTGACGAGGTTTGTGACATTGTCGGTCATCACCACACTCCCCGGTCTGAGGAGACGATGAATTTCAAAGTGCTTTACGATGCGGACCTGATCGTCAATCTGGAAGAAAAGCAGAAAGAATCTCCTTCTGAAGAGGATTATCTGGAGAAAGTTGTTGATAACTCTTTCTTGACCAACGAAGGGGCCGAGGTGGCCCGAAAATCCCTGCTAAGCACTTGATATAACTAGTATAAATCCAGTAAATATGAGGTTGAAGATGAAGGTCATGCGGAAGATCATCGAAATAGATGACGAATTATGTAACGGTTGTGGTGAATGTGTGCCTTCATGTGCCGAAGGAGCTTTGGAGATTATCGACGGCAAGGCCCGGATGATCGCCGAGAAATATTGCGATGGCCTCGGTGCCTGTCTGGGTGATTGCCCGCAGGATGCCCTGCGGATCGTCGAGCGGGAGGTTGATGATTTTGACGAGGCGGCCGTAGAGGAACTACTGAGCCGGAAAAAGGCAGCTGCCCCGGAACCGCTGGCACCTCCTCCGGCTGGTTGTCCTTCGGCCAGACTGCAGACCTTTAAGGGCCAGACTCCCTGCCAGTCCGCCAATCTGCCGATCGTTAATGTTGGCAGCGAAGACTCTGGCCTGTCGCATTGGCCGGTGCAGATCCGGTTGGTACCGCCATCGGCGCCTTTTTTAAAGAACGCGGACCTGTTGGTTGTGGCCGATTGCGTGCCAGTAGCCTATCCTTCTTTGCACCAGGATTTCCTCAAGGACCGGGTCGTGATGATGGGCTGCCCGAAGTTTGATGATCAGCAGGCCTATATCCAGAAGTTCAAAGAGGTCTTTGAAGAAGCAGATCTTAACTCTCTTACCATGTTGATCATGGAAGTGCCTTGCTGTGGGACGATGCGGGGAATCATCAGTGAGGCTCTCAAGCAGTCGGGTAAAGAGCTCAAGGTTGATGAGGCGGTGATCAGTGTTCGGGGCGAAGTCCTTTCCAGTAGTTTATAGTGGGAAGTTGCGGCTTGGCCTGATCAATAAAAGACTTGTCGCCGGATCAAAAAAAAGTATTGTTAGTCGGCATGGCTGTAAGCTGAAATTTGACGGACAATAAATACCGGGATATGGAGATCTGTTTATGGATAAGAACAGGATGGTGACAGGGATAAGACTGATGATAGCGGCCCTGCTGGTCCTGTTGACTGTGCTATCGGGGCCCGGCAGCGTTGAGGCCGCCAAGAAGATGCCCGTTTTCAGCAAAAAGAATGTTGTTGACGGCACTGTGGTCAGCAGTGACGCTTACCGGGGCAAGGTCCTTTTAATCAATTTCTGGGCTACCTGGTGTCCTCCCTGCCGGAAGGAAATCCCCTATCTGATCAAGCTCCAGGAAAAGTATCAGAAAAAAGGTTTTTCGGTGATCGGTATTTCGATGGATGAAGGTGGCAAAAGATTGGTAAAGAAGTTTGTCACTAAACTAAAGGTCAACTACCCGGTGATCATCGGTAATGCCAAGATCGCCAGGGGATTTGGCGGGGTGATCGGGATCCCGGTTTCTTTCGTGGTAGACCGGGAGGGCAATTTGGTTAAACGACTTGATGGATATGTAAGCGAAAAGGTTGTGGAGAAAGAGCTGGCAAAGATGTTTGAGTAACCGTCGGGTCGACAAATTTCTTATTTTATCTATCGGCAGGACCTGAGGGATGGTGTTTTTTTCTTGACAGGAACGTATGGAAATTTATACTTCCACTTTATTTTCTGAAACTAGAGAGATGATTGTTCTTTTTTAATCAAATGAAGAGGAGTTTATCATGAGCAAGAAGATCGTTACATTATTGATGGCTATGGCTTTCACTGTAAGCATTGCTGGCGTTAGTGTTGCTGCCAAGTCTGTTAAATGCAAAGTTACTGCTATTGACGGCAACGCTGTATCTCTGGACTGTAAAAAAGCCGACAAACTCAAAGTTGGCATGAAAGTAAAGGTCAAAGAGTCCAAAAAGAAAGCTATTGAAGGCTGCTAATTAGTCTCTGCGCTTTTAATTTGTCGCAAGATAAGCTGCCCGACCGAAAGGTCGGGCAGCTTTTTTTATTGGCGCTAGCCCGAAGGGTGAACATTTTTTTAAAAAATCTATTTAGTCACTTGGTACAAACTGTCACCAGGTAAACAGACAAATAATGTATTTTATCTGCCACAAAAACAAATGTTTAAAGTAATTTTTTTAAAACTGTTCATGAAATATGCGGGCTGAGTTTAAAGGCGGGGGCTGAAAAGCTGATAGAAAATGATCCCGGCCATAACCAGGCCGACCATGAACTCAAAGAACAGGGAAAGCAGGGTGCCGATCAGGGCTCCGGCTCCGGCCTTCAAGGCCTCCTGCAGATCTTTAAGGGCGAAGAATAACTCGAAAGAGACCGCACCGATAAAGGCCCCGGCGAAGATCCCTCCCGGGATCGGCATGATCAAGCCGACCAGCATCCCCAGGCAGGCGCCGATGATCCCGTATTTTGATGCCCCCATTTTCCTGCTGGTCGCAGCAGTGATCAGGTATTGGCCGAGATAGCCAGCGAGGCAGATCACCACCAGGGTCAGGAGATCTTGCCAGCTCAGGGGGGTGAAATCAGTGAGCAGGGCGTGGAAGATGGCGCCGGCCAGAATTATGCCGGTACCGGGCAGACTGGGGAGAAGAGTGCCGATAATGCCGATCAAGATGATGATGGTCAGGATAATGTCGAGGGGGTCGCTCATATTTGTTCCACTGTTGTCCAGTCCTAGTGCCGCATAAACCATAAACCGACGCATCTCGGAGTCTACGCTACCTGCCTGTTGTTTAACGCGCCAACCGCGTTGCGACTTCTGTTACATAGCAGACACCGCTTCGCTGTTACTATGCGCCGTCATTCGCGCCTTGTTGGCACGCCAAACCCCTGCGCAATATTGCGACACTTTATGTTTTACGAGGCACTAGCGGTCTGCAGGGCCCGGCCGGGTAGCATGGCGCAGTTGCTTGATCTGTCGCCTTTTTGTTTACTTTTACAGGCCGCTTACGTATATTGGCAAGCCATGAATATATTTAATGCAATACTTCTGGGATTACTGCAAGGGGCAACCGAATTTTTGCCGGTATCCAGCTCCGGCCACCTGGTTCTGGCGGAGTATTTTCTTGGCCTCAAAGATGTGGGGTTGTCGTTTGATGTTGCCCTCCATCTTGGCACCCTGCTGGCCATCCTGACTTATTTTCGCCAGGACTTTCTGATGATGATCCTCGCTCTCCTTCCCGGTCGCCATCTTGATGAGGAAGGGCTCTTCCACCGGAAACTTGCGTTGTTCATCGTTGTGGCAACGATTCCCGGCGGCTTGGCTGGATTTATGCTGAACGATCTGGTCGAAACTTCCTTTCGGAATCCGCTCCTGGTGGCTTCCACTCTGGGCGGGGTGGGCCTGCTGCTGCTGTGGGCTGAAAAGGTTGGCCGGAAGCGTCGGGACATCAAAGAAATTTCCCTGGTGGATGCCCTGGTGATCGGGGTGGCCCAGGCCATGGCCGTGGTGCCGGGGGTGTCAAGGAGTGGCATTACCATGACCGCTGCGTTGTTCAGTGGCTTTAATCGCCAGTCTGCGGCCCGTTTCTCTTTCATGTTGTCGGCGCCGATCATTTTCGGGGCCGGGGTATACAAGATACCG
>CBDVDF010000119.1:0-5733 GCA_965372675.1 uncultured Desulfobacterales bacterium | reverse complement strand
ACCTTGGCTTTGTGTCCCCGAAGCTCAAGGACCATGACCCCTTCCTGCTGCATGTTTATATCGGCCTTGAGAATATTAAATTCGATGCCATATTCCTTGACCAGTTTGCAGATAATCGGCTGGTCGATATTCTCTTTGGGAAATTTCAGGACAAAAATACGATTAGACATCTTGATCTACCTCAAAAATTCTATCCAGTTGGTCCAGAAGGTCAACAACCGGGCCGACCGTGGATAAGTTAAAAAGCTCATCGTTGCCAAGTTCATCAGGCGCTGCAAATCTCTCTTGCTGGCGGCGGTATATTTCAGGGCGACCATCCGAGACCGCCTCGGGGTCCCGGCTTCTGATCGCCAGCCGCTCCAAGGTAACCTCTTCAGGACAATTACAGAGAACGAAAAAAAGGTCAACTCCGAGGCGATCCGCCAGCGCCCTGACCTTTTGACGCTCAGACCTGCTCTGATAAGAGGCATCGAGGATCACCGAGCGGCCGGCCTTACATTCTCTTTCAGCCCTGGCCAGCAACTCATCATAGGTCCGCCGGGAGGATTCACTGCTATAGATCCCCAGATCAAAGGATTCCTGCCGGTCGGCCGTCGGAGCAAGTCCGGCCAGTTCCTTCCTGATCCGATCTGAATTGAAATGGACAAGCTGATGCCGACCGGCCCACTCTGCCGCCAGGGTGCTCTTACCGCTGGCGATCAACCCGAAAAACACCCAGATACTAATTGGCCTTTGCATAACTCTCTGCCAAGCTGAAATAGCGACCGGCCTGCTTAAGGGCCGATGCCCTTTTAGCCTCGTCAATTTCCGGGGCATGGGCGGTAAAAAGACCGATCTTGCCCCGAACATAGGCCCGGTAGCATTTATAGAAATTCAGGACCTCCTGCAGACCGCTATCGCCGGACCTGGCCATAAACCGCTCAATAAATCCGCTGGCCATCTCAGGCAGGCCGTGGAAATCGAGATCCATCGCCAGAAAAGCCACATCACCGGCCACGTCACCATAGCGCAGCCGCTGGCTGAATTCAATACAATCGAAAATATAGACCTTGTCGGCCAGACAGATATTTGCCGAGTGCAGATCGCCGTGACAATCATGAATCCTACCCTCCGCCTGGCGCTGCCGAAAGACAGCCTCTCTGCTCAGAAATTGATCGGCATACGAGGAGATCGTCGCAAAATCCTTTCTGCTTAAGGCCGGACAGCCGACGAACTGTTCGGTCTGTTGAAAATTCTCCCGGAAGTTTCTGCCAACAGAATCCGGGCTGCCAAACTTCTGGATATCGGGACCAGCGGCCGCGCCCCGATAAAAGGGGACCAGGACATCAACGATCCGCTCAAGCATCTCCGCAGTCAGCTTGCCGGCGGCCACGACCCTGTTCATCATCCGCTCTTCCGGTAAGCGCCGCATTTTCACCGCATACTCTACGGTCTCACCGAGATCGCCTCCCAGATAAAAGCCACCCTCAAAGCTGTTGATGGCAAACACCTCCAGATAGATATCCGGACACAGCCGCCTGTTCAGCCGCAATTCCTCTGCACAGTAATATTTGCGTTTTGCCAGGCTGGTAAAATCGAGAAAACCGAAATCGACCGGTTTTTTTATCTTGTAGACATAGTCTCCGGCCAGCAGCACATAAGAGATGTGGGTTTGCAGGAGTTCTATCTCACCGGTGTCGTGAGGATACGCTTCGGGATGCTGGAGGAACTCGATGTAATTTGGCAAATTATCTTCAATGTAAAAAGGAGGTTCTGCCCGGTCAGATGCCAGTGCGGCAGCTAAAAGGCATAACCAAAATTTTCCTTGAATCGCTTGGCTATCGCTTCAGGCGTCATAGAATGGTTCTGGGTGCCATGCTCCTCAATTTTGATCGCCCCCATCAGGGCCGCCAGACGACCGGTGGTTTCCCAATCCATCTCATTCATCAGCCCATAGAGGAGGCCGGCCCGGTAGGCATCGCCGCAACCGGTAGGATCTTCCATTTTCGCCACTTTCGCCACCGGAATTTCCAGCTTTTTCCCATCGGCCCAGATAAGTGAGCCCTCTCCACCCCTGGTAACGATCAGGGCCTTGACACGTTCAGCGATAGCATCTTCGTCAAGCCCGGTACGATCCTGGACCAGCTGCCACTCATAATCATTAACGGTCAGCCAGGTGGCCTGCTCAATAAACTTCAGCAGATCGTCGCCATCGAACATCGGCAACCCCTGGCCGGGATCGAAGATAAAAGGGATGTCGGCCTCGGCGAACTGTTCGGCATGCTGGATCATCCCATCCCTGCCATCCGGTGAGACGATGCCGATCCTGACATCCTGGGCCTGGGCGATCTTGTTTTCGTGGGCGTGATTCATGGCGCCTGGGTGAAAGGCAGTGATCTGATTATCGTCCAGATCGGTGGTGACAAAGGCCTGGGCCGTAAAGGTATCATCGATCTGGGTGACATGGTCCCGCTTGACCCCGCACTTATCCATCCACTCCGCATAACCGCCGAAGTCCTCCCCGACCGTCCCCATCGGCAGAGCCTTGCCGCCGAGCAGATTAAGGTTGTAGGCGATGTTGCCGGCACAACCACCGAATTCCCGCCGCATCTCCGGGACCAGGAAACTGACGTTGAGGATATGGACCTTGTCGGGCAGGATGTGGTTCTTGAAGCGGTCATGGAAGACCATGATATTGTCAAAGGCAAATGAGCCACAGATAAGCGCATGCATATAATTGATCCCTCTTTTTCAGATTATAAAGTTTGGTTTATTATCTCTCGGGGCTATTAAGCAAACTCAGCTAAAATCTTTTTCTGCTCATTGATTCATGGATCGGGGTCGAAGTTTATACCCCTCAAGGGGGTACTGAAAAGAGTGCCCTTTATGGGTGCTTACCTGTTCGACATTCTGCGGTTTAAATCCACCTGTTTCAAGTAGGTGGTTGTTAGTCAGATGCTGGTTTTCAGCAGGTAATCAGGTTTGACGTTGGCCAAGGCGGAGAAGATCGTCGATTTGAGCGAGCCGTCTTTTCTGTACAACGATTCCAGCAGGTCGCGGATCTCTTGTCTTTTTGACTTTTCCGAAAGCGGACACGGATTGGCCACCGGGCTTATCTCGAGTTCTGTAGCGATCTCCCTGATAGCTGCTTTTTCAAGATAGGCCATCGGTCTGATCAGGTTGAGACGGCCCTTGAAAAGGTCCTGTCTCGGCACCATGGTGCTGAGATTGCCACCGTACATCATGTTGAGAAAAAAGGTCTCAATGATGTCCTCTTTGTGATGGCCCATGGCTATCTTGGTGAAATTCCGCTCTCGGGCTATTTCGAACAACCGGTTCCGTCGCCTGCGGGCGCAATGGAAACAACCGCTGCGTCCCTCTTCCTCTTCAAGGGCCCTGGGGCCGATATCGGTCTTTTCCACCAGGTATTCAACCCCGAGTCTTGCCAACTGGGCCGCAACCAGCTCCGCTTCTTCCGCACCGAAACCCATGTCCAGATGAACAGCCAGAAGCTCGTATTTGATCGGGGCTTTCAGCTGCCAATCACGAAGGATCGCCAGCAGAACCAAGCTGTCGACGCCGCCGGATACAGCGACCATCACCCGGTCCTGGTCGGCCAGCATATGATAGTCGTGCATGGCGCGGCCGATAAGGTGATTGGCTTTTTGCTTGAGTTTCATGGCTGATCTGGCGGGAGAGCGCTAGAGGTGGGTGGGGGTAAGGATGATCTGGGCTTCACTTGAGCGAGGAGCGATCTTTCAGCTCCTCGCAACGGTCAAAGCGGTCCCTGACTGCTTTCTCGGCCATCTCCTCAACGGTGATCCACTTGAAACCACGCTTGCGGGCCTGGGCGAAATCGAGAATGTTCTCGGACAGGGCCTTTTGGGTCTCATCGAAACGTTCGTAACAGAGCAACTTACCTTCCGGAGCACTGTATAGCCTGAATTTGAAGGACAGGGAAGCCGGGTCTATGACCGATAAATTGCCGCCAACCCGCTGGCGGTAGCGATCTAGGGTAAAGACCAATACCCCGTTGCAATCCATCCTTGCCGCTACCGTCTGGGCCAGGCTTTTGCGGCTACCGGTTTTAGAGCCCAGCAATGACTGGAGCTGATCTTCGGTCAGCATTTCCACCCGCTGCGATTTGCCGAAATAGTTTTCCACTAATCGTTCAAGGGTTTCAATGCCGCCGGCCGGTTGCTCGGTGTGATCCTGGAGCGGCAGTACCACCAGCTTGTCGATTTCCTGGCCTGTAACCGGTCCGGTAAAGATCAACAGGACCATGGCCAGGGGCAGCAGGGTAGTTTTTATGATAGTCATAGTGTTCTAGAGTGAACCTTTTGAAGAAAGAGGACCGTCGACCCTGCTTTCGGCGGTAGAGGCCATGTCCAGGGTGCGTCCCAGTGATTTAAAGATAGCTTCGAGGATGTGGTGGGTGTTTTCACCATGGGCAACTTCAACGTGCAGGGTAATGCCACCGTGCAGGCTAAGGGCCCGCAGGAACTCCTGGACCAGGGACGTATCGAATTTGCCTACTTTCTGATCCTTGATGCTGGCTCCATAATGGAGATAGGGACGGTTGGAAAAATCGCAGGTAGTACGGACCAGGGTCTCGTCCATCGGCACGGCGCTGTTGCCGTAACGCTTGATGGCTGAGAAATTACCCAGGGCCTCTTTGAAGGCCTGGCCGAGACAGATACCAAGGTCCTCAACGGTGTGGTGGTCATCTACTTCGGTATCTCCCTTGGCGGCGATCGAGAGATCAAAGAAACCATGGACGGTGAAAAGGGTCAGCATATGATCCATAAAAGGAACCCCGGTGCTGATCTCTGCCTTGCCATGACCGTCGACCGCCAGAGAGAGTTTGATGTCGGTTTCTCTGGTGGTCCGCTTGATCTCACTTGTTCTGGAAGCTGCTGAACTCATCGATGCTCTCCTGTTTATGGGATCCTGATCTGTAACCGAAAACAAGTGACCAGGCCGGGATGTTTTAAAGTATAGTTATGATTCAATAAAACAATAACATTTAAGATGTTTATCGCCAAGAAATTATCCTGGCGGCCCGCCCTGATCAAGTTGACAGCAAGCGGGTCGCTTTTCCATGAAAATACTGGCTAAATACGCTTTTTTTTGTTGACAGGATTAAATACATTTGTGTATATTCACCGCCTGTTTAAGGCCTAAGGTCTTGATTGCGGGAATAACTCAGTGGTAGAGTGCAACCTTGCCAAGGTTGAAGTCGCGAGTTCAAATCTCGTTTCCCGCTCCACGAATTTTCAAGGTTCGAACAGGGTTCGGGCCTTTTTTAATTTTTTAACAGTATTTAGAGGTTTAAGATAATGACGACGTATCTGGCTCCGGTTAATGAGATAGAAAAAAAATGGCTGCTGGTCGATGCCAGCGGCAAAGGCCTTGGCAGATTGGCTAGCGCAATCGCCAGCCGACTGCGTGGCAAACATAAACCCACCTATTCAACTTTTATTGATAATGGTGACTTCGTGATCGCGATCAATGCCGACAAGGTTACCCTGACCGGCAAGAAGTGGGATGACAAGAAATATTATCGTCACTCCGGTTATATCGGTGGCATTTCCGAGATGACTGCCAGCGAATTGCTTGAGAAACATCCTACCGATCTTCTCTATAAAGCGGTCAAGGGGATGTTGCCGAAGAATAGTCTGGGCCGGGCCCAGTTGAAGAAATTTAAAGTTTATGCCGGTACTGATCATCCCCAGGAGGCTCAGCTTCCGGAAA
>CBDVDF010000118.1:0-5746 GCA_965372675.1 uncultured Desulfobacterales bacterium | reverse complement strand
AATCACCCCTCCGAGGAGGATTTCAAGAGTTTTGAACTCAATCTGCTGGAGAACGGCTTGTTTTGAGCGACACGGACATCCATGTTCCGGTCTTGTTGGCTGAAGTTATTGAACAGCTGCAGCCCCGCAGTGGCGGCATATATGTTGATGGTAATCTCGGTCTCGGCGGCCACAGCGAAGCGATCCTGGAGCGCAGCGGGCCGGATGGTCGACTTATAGGTCTCGACTGGGATGAGATGGCTCTGGGCGCGGCCAGGAAAAGATTGCAGGTCTATGGTGACCGGGCCAACTGTCTGAGAAGTAATTTTGCCGAGATCGATCAGGTACTGGCTGATCTGGGGATCGCAAAAGTTGATGGGATCCTCCTCGATCTGGGTCTTTCCTCTCTGCAGCTTGACGGTGGGCAGCGAGGCTTCAGCTTCAGGGGTAGTGAACCGCTCGATATGCGAATGGATAATCGTGGTTCGGAGACGGCGGCCGATCTTCTTAATAGCGCTTCCCGGGAGGAATTGGCGGATATTTTCTATTACTTCGGTGAAGAACGGCAGGCCAGGAGGATCGCTTCGGCCATCTGCGAAGCGCGGGTAAAGCAACCATTTGAAACCACGGATCAGCTGGTTGGTCTGGTGGCGAAATCGATACCCCGGCGCTTCCATCCGCGCAAGATCCATGTGGCGACCAAGGTTTTCCAGGCTCTGCGGATTGCTGTGAACCGGGAACTCGACAACCTGGCCAGGATCCTGGAGATAGGCAGCGGCTTATTGAAAGAGGGCGGCAGGTTTTGCGTGATCTCCTTTCACTCCCTTGAAGACCGGATGGTAAAGAGGGCATTTCTTGAAGACCAGCGACTTCAGGTGGTCACCCGGAAGCCGTTGCGGCCTTCCGAGGAGGAATGCCGGACCAATCCGCGGGCCAGGAGTGCTAAATTGAGAGTTGCGGAAAGGACCGGGGAATGAGCCGGGGAAGAGCAAAGGGTCTGCTTGGCCAGCAAACGGTGGCCAGTCGGCGGCGGGTCCGTGAGCAGAGGTCCGAGCTGACCTTCAGAAAGGTCGGGGTGATCATCCTGGCGATTGTTGTCATTAGTATTCTGGTCAATGTCTGGCTGGCTTGGGCGGTTACGGAAGATTCTCGCAGCCTGGCGGTCAGCCGGGACGAATATCGGCAGGGAAAGGAGTTTAACCTGGAGCTCGTGACCCAGCGGGACAGGTTGCTCTCCAGCAAAAGTATAGAAAAAAAAGCTGCTGTTCTGGGACTGTTTAAACCTGGTAAAAGGCAGACAAGAAAACCATAGGCACGTATGCAATGAAAGAGCCTGCTCGGAAGACAGGAATGAACAAGCCAGCCATTCTGCTAGTGGCCGTGGTTGTTACAGGTTGCCTGGTCTTTCTGGCCCCTTCGACAAGGGGCTATTTTTTTAAGGGCCAACCATCAGACACCGAAAGCGGCCAGCGACTGGCCAAGGGTGTGCCCGGGCAGAGTGGTAGCGGTCGAGGCCGGATACTTGACCGAAGATACGATGACCTGGCGGTTAGTTTCATGATGAATTCGCTCTATGCCAGGCCCCTTGAGATAGTAGATCTGCAAAGCACCGCCAGGATCCTGGCAGCAGATCTTGGCCTGGAGGAAAAGGCGCTGGTCCGCGATCTCAGGTCTGAAAGAGGTTTTGTCTGGTTGGGTCGGCGTCTGCCGAAAAGCGGCACCGCCGAGATCCTCAAAAAGAAGATCGGCGGGGTCTATGCAGTCGAAGAGGCCCAGCGCTTTTATCCGGCTGGCAGGAGCGGGGCCCACGTCCTCGGCTTTATTGAGGATGATACCGGCCTGGCCGGAGTAGAGTTTAAATATGACGCCACCCTGGGAAGGGGCCGGGGTGGAATGGCCGGGCAGGGACTTGCTGCCACCGGCCATCTGCTTCTGACCCTTGATCTTAAGGTCCAGAGGTTGCTCGAAAATCGCCTGGCTGAACTTATGGAGCAGACCGGCAGTACCTCCGCCACCGGGATCCTGATGGATTACCGTTCCGGGGCCATCTGGGCCCTGGCCAACCTGCCCGGTTTTGATCCCAATTATTACTGGGATTCCAAAGAGGGAGTCCTGGCCAATCGGATAGTGGATGATGCAATTGACCATCGTGGCTGGCAGAAGATCTTTGGTTTCGTCTCCGCCTATGAGCGCAAGTTGTCCGACCGCCAGGAGCAGATGGAAGCGGTCAGGATGGGGTTGCAACTGACCAGCCGGGTCACCGGCAGGAAAGGACGTCGACAATGGTTCAGTCGGGATGGCGACCAGTGGTTGTCTCCTGAATTTACGGCCTGGCCGAGCGAACCAACGGGTGGTAACCAGGAGATCAGCCGCTTTCTGGCCCGGCTTGGAGCGTTCGAAAAAAGCGGCATTGATCTGCCTGAAGCAGGTTCAGCTGCGAATGAGCAGCTTACCTCTTTGAAACTACTCAAGGCCTTTGCGGCGATGATCAACGGTGGAGTGAGAGTCGTGCCGCATCTGGGGTCCGCGGTGATCGATCCGCGTTCAGGGGCTGAGAGCGTGATAGATCATGGCAACATGGTCGGAGTTCTCCAGCACCAGACCAGTAAAAATGTGGTCAAGTTTTTGAAAGAGGTGTCCCTTTCTCCCGGCGGGATGGTTTTCCTGGAAGGGCTTGAGCTGGAGGTCACCGCCGGCGCGGCAGTGTTAACGGATGATCCTGGCAGTGCGGAAATAGAAAACAGCTATCGGGCGAAGATCTTCGGCTTTAGCACAGAGAAGGATCCGGGCTTGGTGATGATGATCTCTCTAACTGGAGCCAGTATTGACCCCGGCCAGAAATCACCGTTACGAGCAAGGGCTGAAGAGATCCTTGCTCAGGCGGTATTGCTGGTCGCTGAAGAGGTAGTAAGGCCGGATTCGGCGGATCTGATCAAAAGAGAGCCAGAACTTTACGCGGAATGGCTCAGGGTAAATGGGCATCGTCTAAAGCCTGAAAATCATCTGGCCGCCCAAAAACAGCTGCTTATGCCGGACCTCAGGGGCTTGAGTCTCAGGAAGGCTTTGCGCAACCTGGCGGCTCTGGAGTTGCAGTTGAAGGTCGTCGGTTCAGGCCGGGTCGTCGCCCAGTTGCCCCCGGTCGGCAGTCAGGTTAACGAAGGCAGCGAGTGTGTCCTCACCCTGCAAAGTGATAATTGAAGCCTGGCATGAGTGGCTCTGCCAGGATGGATAGCAAATGACCAGCGAAACCAAGACGCATAGCAAGACCCTGCACCAGTTGCTAACCAGGACCGGGGTCAGGATGATCAGTGGCGACCAGGATCTAGCGGTCACCGGGGTGGTTGCTGATTCCCGCCAGGTCGAGCCCGGCAGCCTTTTCATCGCCGTAAAAGGTGAGATGGTTGATGGCCATGATTACCTGGACGGGGCTGTTAAGCGGGGGTGCGCGGCGGTTGTGGTCGAGCAGGGTTGTGCGGCTGAGCGCTACCACCACCTCGAAGTACCGGTGCTGGAAGCCGGGAATGGTCGTCGGGCCATTGCCCAACTGGCGGCCGAATTTTACGATCACCCGGAGCAGCAGCTGAAGCTGATCGGCATTACCGGCACCAATGGCAAGACCACGACCAGTTATCTGCTCGAAAAGATCATCGCGGCCGCTGGCGGGGTGGTTGGGGTGATCGGCACGGTCAGCTACCGCTACAAGACCATAGAGGAGACCGCCTCTTTTACCACCCCTGAGCCGACGGTA
Source organism: uncultured Desulfobacterales bacterium (assembly GCA_965372675.1). Taxonomy (GTDB): domain Bacteria; phylum Desulfobacterota; class Desulfobulbia; order Desulfobulbales; family JAGXFP01; genus JAGXFP01. Next base: position 2,019 of record CBDVDF010000118.1, on the reverse strand, counting down.
CTTTACCGGCTGATGAGGGAGATGGTTGATGGCGGCGTTGATCATCTGATCATGGAGGTCTCCTCGCATGCCCTGATCCAGAAGCGGCTGGATGGAATTATTTTTGATCTGGCGGTCTTTACCAATCTCAGTCATGAACATCTCGATTTTCATGGTGAGATGGAAGATTATTTCGCTGCCAAGAGGCTGTTGTTCGAGGAGCATCTCAAGGCAGACGGGATGGCAGTGGTCATGCTCTCTGACGAGGATGATCCGGCCGAACAGGCCGCGGCCTGGGGAGACCGACTGGTTGAGAACCTGGTTAAGAGTGGTCGGTTCAGGCGGACGGGAGAAGGGAGAGAAGAAGGCAGCCTGCTCCTTACCTGCGGCAGGAGCCGGGGCGATATTCATCTCGGCGAAGCGGAGATCACTCTTGAAGGGATCAGGGCCACGGCCATTGGCCTGGGAGAAGATCTGATCCTGCACTCGCCACTGGTAGGCGACTTTAATCTGCTCAACCTGGCTACGGCGATGGGAGTAGGGCATGTTCTGGGGATCAAGGCCGAACAGATCGGTCTGGGCATCGCCGAGACCCTGGTGGTGCCGGGGCGGCTGGAGAGGGTGCGTGACCCGGATGGTAGTGATTTTGGCCCGGGTAAATGCCGGGTCTTTGTTGATTTTGCCCACACCCCTGAGGCCCTTTCCGGGGTAATAGAGAGTGTTCGGCCCCTTTGTAACGGCCGGCTGGTGGTCATTTTTGGCTGCGGCGGCGATCGGGACCGGGCCAAACGTCCGGTGATGGGCGAGATCGCCGGCCGGCTGGCAGATGTGGCCATTATTACCAGCGATAACTCCAGGAGTGAGGAGCCCATGGCCATCATGGCAGAGATTGAAAAGGGCCTGTTGTCTGGAGGCTGCGCACCGGTAACGAGGCAACCGGCGGCAGAGTTGCTGCTCTCCGGAAGCAGAGGGTACGACATTATTGAATCGAGAAGTGAAGCGATCAGCACCGCGATCGGCAACGCCGCTCCGGAGGACGTGATCCTGATCTGTGGGAAAGGCCATGAAACATATCAGATCATCGGCAGTACCAGACATTTTTTTGACGATCGCCTGGAGGCCGGCAGGCAGCTGGCCGGGATGACTGTTGACAGGGGTTTAAAGTGATGGCAGTTGAGCAAAAGAACAGAGATCATGCCAGCCTGGGCTACGGTTTCGCCATGGCCCAGGACCAGGCCTGGGACCTCGGAAAAGTTATTGAGGCGACGGGCGGTCGGCTGGCCGCCGGGCGGCAGGAAACGGTGTTCAGGGCCGTCTCCACCGACAGCCGTTCTATTGAGCCGGGTGACCTTTTTGTCGCCCTGCGCGGCGACAGTTTTGATGGCGAACGGTTCTGTGCTGATGCGGTGAGCAGAGGCGCGGCCGGGGTTGTTGTAACAGCGATTCCCGAGCCACCCCTGCCGGTTCCCGTGGTTCTGGTTGCCGATACCCTGAAGGCCCTGGGTGATCTGGCGGCTTTCCGTCGGGCGGCAATGCCTGAGCTCAAGGTTATTGCGATAACCGGCAGTTCCGGCAAGACCACGGTCAAGGAGATGGTGGCTGCGATCCTGGCTCGAAAGTTGCGGATCTTGAAGACCAAAGGTAATTTCAATAATCTGATCGGCTTGCCGCTTTCTCTGTTGCCGGTCGATCCCCGGCAGCAGGTGGCGATCCTCGAGATGGGCATGAACCAGCCCGGCGAGATCGCCCGGATGACTGCCATAGCCAACCCGGATATTGCCTGTATCAACAACATCCAGGCCGCCCACCTCCAGGGTTTAGACAATATTAAAGGGGTGGCGAGGGCCAAGGGCGAGTTGTTTGCCGGCCTGAAAGCGGCCGGGACCCTGATCGTTAACCTGGAAGATCCCCTGGTCAGCAGGCTGGCCGGTCAATATGATCTCAAACAGATCTCCTACGGTTACCGGCGCCAGGCCATGGTCAGGGGCACCTATATCCATAACCGTGGTGAAGCCGGGCTCTCTTTCACCCTGACTATAA